>JAUTCN010000008.1 GCA_030673965.1 Fusobacterium sp. JB019
GTTAGGTTTTGATGATACAGGAGTAGCTTTAATGCTAACAGTTTTTGCTCTTCAAGATAGTTTTGGTACTGCCTGTAATGTAACAGGAGATGGAGCTTTAACAATGATATTAAATGGGTTATATGCACATACAATTAAAGAGTAAATAAAAAATTATGAAATAAAAATTCCTTCAGGTTAAAAGCTGAAGGAATTTTATTATATTAGTTTCATTAGGTAAAATTATTATGTAATCTATTTTTGGTTGTTTTGAAATATATAAAATGGTATACTAATATAGAAAAATAAAACAGGAGGAAAAAAATGAAAAAACTAATATATCTTTTAATAATTATGTCACTAACTTTAGTAGGATGTTCTAATAATAAGGCACCTCGAAAATCTAATTTAACTTATGGAATGGTGAAAAGTAATGTGATAAAAGGAAAGACTTCTCAAAGTGAAATTATGCAACTATTTGGAGCTCCTAATTTAGTAACAAAAAATAAAGAAAATAATGAAGTATGGAGCTATAATAAAATGTCAGTAGATCAAAAAAGTGGAAGTAAAGATGCTTGGTTAATATTATTCGGTGCTAATTCTTCAAAGTCATCAGTAACTACAAGTAGCTTTGATTTTATTGTAATTTTTGATAAATATGATATAGTTAAAGACTACAGTGTTATAGCAAGTAATTATTAATAAGGAGAAGGGCGAATGAAAAAAATATTTTTATCAGCTATTTTAGCATTAACATTTTTAATGACAGGTTGTACAGCTGTGGATAAAGTAACTCCTTTAGAAAGAGCTCAGATGAGGACAGCAACAATGGATTCAGAATATAGAATGACATTTAAAGCTTTAATGACTACTTTAGAAAATGAAGGTTACACAATTGAAAATACAGACATGGATTCAGGATTAATAAAAGCATCAATAATGAAAAATGCAGTAGGTAAATGGGATACAATATTACTAGGAACTACAGGTATAAATAAAAAATCTTTAAGTTCAACAGTTACAAAAATTAATTCAGAATCAACAAGAGTAAGGATAAATATAAGAGAAGAGACAGAAACTCATCAAGGTGCTTATGATTATTCAAATGTAAATGAAATAAATGATCCTTTTGTTTATAAAGATTTATTTAATAAATTAAGAGTTGAAATAGCAAGATACAAAGCTATGAGATAGAAATTAAATTTAAAGATTCCAAACTAGAAAGGAGGAAGTGACAAGATTATTTTGTTGCTTAAATTAATTATGATTAAAAGTTTAAGTAAAGCTATAGAAATTTTAGAAATTTTGAAAAAATCTCCAAAAGGATGTAGCCTTCTTCAAATCTATACAACATTAGGTATTCCTAAGAGTACAGCACATGGTATATTGAAAACATTGATGGGGAAAATGTATGTATTAAAAGATGAGAGTACTCATTTTTATAGATTAGGCCCAGCATTGATTTCTTTAGGTAAAGTAGCTTCTTTAGAATTAAATATCAAAAATATAGCTTATTTAGTATTGGAAAAACTATCTTTAGAATTAGGTGTAGATTCATTTTTAATGATTCCTATTGGTTATAAAGGAACTATAATAGAAAGAGTAGATGGATTACAAAGTGTTAAAATAGTTGAAAATTATGGGAATGAATTTTATCTTCATTGTGGAGCTATGAGAAAAGCTATTTTAGCTCATAAAGATATATCTTTTATAGAAGATTATATTAATAATGTTATTGAAAAAAATGAAAATATAAAAATTTCCTCATCAAAGTTAAAGGGAGATTTAAAAAAAATTAAGTCTGAAGGAGTGGCAATATCATATGGTGAATATGCAAAGGGAACTATAGGGATAGGTGCTCCAATATATAATAGTAATGGGGAAGTAATTGCTTCTTTAGGAATTAATTTATTAGAAACTAAAGATTTAACAGATGAAAAAATAAAAGAATTAAAAGAAATAGTAAGAGAGAAAGCGATAGAAGTTTCAAAGGGAATGGGTTATTTATAAAATTTAATAAAAAATAATATTAGTAATAAAAAAAGTTCTTTAATGTTTAAATATTAAAGAACTTTTTTATTTTTTAAAATAATTTTAATTTGTATAAATATGTTCTAAAACCGTAGTAAGTATTGGTATATAAGGAGGATAATTTTTATATAGTTCAAATTTAAAAAAAAATCAATAAAAAAGAATTGACAAAAAACAAAAAAAAAGGTATATATATATTGTAGATATTTTACGAACGCGTTCTACAATGTAGAACGAGAGAAAAAAGTAACTATTTTAGATAAATTCTTAAAAAAAGGAGGTATGAGATTTAAGGAATAAATTTCTTGATTTATTTTTAGGAGATTTTAAAAATTAGTGAAATTTTATTAGTTAAAAATAAGATTGAAAGAGAAGAATTATTTATAAGTAAAAAAATTTAATAAAAAAATCCCAAATCGCAAAAAATGCAAAATGGGATAAGCATGATATAAATCATACCCTAGACAAGTATATTATATCATATCTTATCCTTAAAATAAATAAAATTTAGGAGGAAAAATATGAGAGAAGATGTAATACATTTCGAAGCGTTAGGAGAAGAGGCAATACATATAAAGGAGGAAACAGAAGCAAAACAAAAATTAGGATTATTACCACAAGATTTTAAATATACAGTAACACCAGAAAATTTACAAACATATTTGGATAAACATAAAGATGTTGAATTACCTAATATCATAACAACTAAAACACATTCAAAATTACCAAATGAATATTTAAGAGGATCTAAAAAAAGTATTATTACAAGAAGTGCTGGATATGATCATTTTGAAAGTTTACAAGAGGTTATTAATTTAACTTCATTAAGAGAATATTGTGTTAATGCAGTAGCTCAAACAGCAATAAAATTTGTATATGCTATGGCAGGAAGATTAAATGAATATACTAAAAATACACAAACTTTCGAGAGAAATAAAACTGTTTCTTTTATGGAACTAGGGCCTAATAGAACAGCAACAGTATTTGGAGTTGGAAAAATAGGAAAAAGAGTATATGAATTATTAGAAGGAAATGGATTAAAAGTTCAAGCTGTAGATATAAGAGAAGAAGAATTAAATGAATTATATAAAGGATCAGTAAAATTTGTAACTAAAGAAGAAGCAATAAAAACAAGTGATATTATTGTAAATGTTATGAATTTAACTAAAAATCCTGAAAGTAAGTTTTATAATGTTAATTATTTTTCTGAAGAATATTTATCTCAAGCTAAAAAAGGAGTTATTTTTGCTAACGTAACTAGAGGAGATATAGCTCCAGAATCAGTTTTACTTAAATTATATAAAGAAAATATTGTCGGAGGAATAGGATTAGACGTATTTACAGATGAAGGAAAATTTTCAAAATTAATTAAAGGTGAAATATCGCCAGATAATGAAGATCATAAAGCGGCTAAAGAAATAGTTGAGAAATCTATAAATCATACAGAAAACTTCTATGTTCAACCTCATCAAGGGTTTAATTCTGATTTAGCAGCTATAGACAAAGCAAGAGAAGCTGTAAATCATATATGTGATTGGTATAAAAATGACAAAGAAAATTTTAACGAGCAATTGCCTTATTATAAAGGATAAAGTTTAAGTTTGTTTTAATTGCTAATTTTATTAATTTTATCAATAAAAATCACAAGGAGGAAACATGGAAGCGTTAACGGGTAAGGCAATATGGATGGTATTACAAGATGTAGCTTGGATGGGGATACTTTTATTAATAGGACAAATGCTTAGAGCTAAGGTTAAAATTTTTCAAAAATTATTAATTCCTTCAGCTTTAATAGGTGGATTTTTAGCACTAGCTTTAGGGCCTAGAGGATATGGATTAATTCCACTTTCTAATTCTTTTGGAACTTATGCAAGTGTTTTAATAGTTGTTATTTTTGCAGCAACACCAATAGGAGATAAACCTACTAAAGAACAAACTTCTGGTCCAGTAATAGGAGGAATGTTTTTTAATGTAACAGGAGTGGCAGTCTTACAATATGCTGCAGGTATGTTTTTAACAGTATATTTATTAAAACATATCTATCCAAATTTACCAGAACAATTTGGTCTAACTATGGCTACAGGATTTTATGGAGGTCACGGGACAGCAGTTGCAGTAGGAAATGCCTTAGAAGAAATGGGAATAGCTAATATGACAGACCTATCTTTAACATGTGCTACTTTAGGTATTGTAGGAGGAATTATATTAGGAATATGTTTAATAAACTGGGGAACAAGAAAAGGATATACTCATTATGTAAAAAATCCTCAAGATTTACCAGTAGAATTAAGAACAGGATTAATCCCACCAGAAAAGCAAAAATCAGCAGGGAAAATAACAATTTCTTCTATATGTGTTGATCCTTTAACTTTCCACTTAGGACTTGTTTTATTAGCATCTATAGCAGGGAAATATTTTAGTGGATGGTTTAAAGGCTTCAGTGGAAATCATTTAGGCTTTGCAATAGCTATACCAGCATTTTGTTCATCTTTATTAGCAGCATTTTTATTAAATAAAATATTAAATAAAACTAATGGTCATAAATATGTAGATAGACATACAATTGGTAGAATTCAAGGGACAGCAACAGATTTCTTAATGGTTTCAGGAATAGGGTCATTAAATTTAGGAGTAGCAATGCAATATGCAGGTCCTTTATTAATAATATGTGGAGTTGGATTCTTAATCACATTATTATGGTTTATAATAATTGGAGGAAAGACTTCAAGAAAAGATTGGTTTGAAAGAAACATGATGTCTTGGGGTCATGCAACAGGAGTTACAGCAACAGGAATATTATTATTACGTGTAGTTGATCCAGAATTAAAATCTAGAGGAATAGAAGATGCAGGAATAGCAGATATTTTTAATCGTCCTATTATAATAGCTTTACAGGTTGTACCACCAATAGTGATGAATTTGATGCCAAGAACAGGTGGGCATATAGTAACTTGGTCTATTTTTGGAGTAGTAGGAATTATGTGGTTAGTAGCTTGGAAATTAAAATGGTGGATTCCAAGTCAAAAATTAAAGAAATATAGAGATACTTCTGAATCAGCGCCTCAATATGGAAATGATTTTGTAGGTCAAGAAGCAGTTTAAAAATTGAGATTATTTTCTTTCTCAAAATAGACTTTGGTCAAGCAAGAACTTCTTTACAAGCATTTGCAGAAAACTTCTAAAAAATTAAAAGGAGGAGAAAACAAAATTATTTTGTTATATAATTAAATATGATTAAAAGTTTAAAAAAAGCTATTGAAATTTTAGAAATCTTAAAAAAATCCCCAAGAGGATGTAGCCTTTTTCAAATATATACAACACTAGGTATTCCTAAAAGCACAGCTCATGGAATTTTAAAAACATTACTTATAAAAATGTATGTATTAAAAGATGAGAACACTCATTTTTATAAATTGGGACCAGCATTAGTTTCCTTAGGGAAAGTTGCTTCTTTAGAATTAAATATTAAAAATATAGCTTATTCAGTATTGAAAAATTTATCTTTAGAACTAGGTTTTGATTCGTTTTTAATGATTCCAATTGGTTATAAAGGAACCATTATAGAAAGAGTAGATGGATTACAAAGTGTTAAAATAATTGAAAATTTTGGAAATGAATTTTATCTTCATTGCGGAGCTATGAGGAAAGCGATATTAGCCCATAAAGAAACCCCCTTTATAGAAGAATATATAGAAAATATTATTGAAGAAAATAATAATATTAAAGTTTTATCCTCAAAGTTAAGAGAAGATTTGAAAAAAATTAAAGATGAAGGAGCAGCAGTATCTTATGGTGAATATGCAAAAGGTACAGTAGGAATAGGAGCTCCAATATATAATAATCATGGAAAGGTAATTGCCTCCTTAGGAGTTAATTTATTAGAAAATAAGGAACTAACAAGTGAAAGAATAGAAAAATTAAAAGAAATTATAAAAGAAAAAGCAGAAGAAGTATCCAAAGGAATGGGAAAAAAATAAAAAAAATGGAACTATAATTAGTTCCATTTTTTTATTTAAATGTTTGAAAATATTTAAAATGAGAGTATAATTTAATGAAAGGAAGTGATTAATTTGAATAAAAAAACTAGAGCAAAAATATCCATAGGAGTTATAATAGCAGCCTTATTTTTAACTGCTTCAATTTTAAAAGTTAGTGATGGAAATGATATCGTTAAGTTAAAAAACTATAAATCAGCAAGTAAATATATAGAAAAGGGATGGATTCCAAATGATATTTCAAAAAATATAGAAGATATATTTTTAGTTTATAATTTAGATGAGAATATAGTTAATATAAATTTTAATCTTCCTAAGGAAGAAATAAAAAATATTTTAGAGAGAACAAAAACTATAAATTTAGAAAAATTGAAAAAAGAAACAAAAGCTTTGAATGTGAAATTTATTTCTCTTGAAACAAAATTAAAGAAAAATAAAGATAGAGCATTGATAAATGAGGATTCAAACTATGTTTATGTTATTTATCCCACAGGGGAAATATATATGCTTAGCAAAATAAATTAAAAAAAGCTTGCAAAATTAATAAAATAGAGTTATTATATTTGAAATTAAAACAAAGGGGGAATTTTTTATAATGTTAAGAACATACATGTTAAGCCTAATAAATCTCTTACTGCTTCTTATAATGATAATAAGAACAGAATTTTTATATGGCAAAAATATGTTAGAAAAACTTGTAAAAAATTTCAATGATAATTACTATAATAAAATTTCATCTCTAAAATTTTCACTCAAATAGAAATTTAGATTTTAAATAAAACAGTAAGATAAATAAGTTGAAGTTAACCAGTCTAGCATATAGGCTGGTTTTTTATATAATTGATATTTAAAAAAGGGGGCATAAAATGATAGAAAATATTTTTACATCAAATTACACTGTAGGTGAAATGGCATATAATGAAATACCAAAAATTTGTAATGTTTACGGAAAAAAAGTTGTAATGATTGGAGGAAAGACAGCTTTAGAAAAGGCAGGTCATATAATAAAAGATTCAATAAAAAATAGTGATATGGAAATTATAGATACTTTATGGTATGGGGGACAGGCCTCTTTTGAAAATGCTAAAATGTTATCAGAGAATGAAGCTGTAAAAAAAGCAGATATGATATTTTCAGTTGGGGGAGGAAAAGCTTTAGATACTTGTAAAATATTAACAGGGAAAATAAATAAACCTGTATTTACATTTCCAACTATTGCAGGAACATGCGCAGCTATGACATCTGTTTGTGCAGTTTATCATCCGGATGGAGTTTTTAGAGATGTATATTTTAGACATGCACCAGCAGAACATACTTTTATAAACACAAAAATTATTGCAGAAGCTCCAATTAAATATATTTGGGCTGGTATAGGTGATACTTTAGCTAAGGGCTATGAGCCTGAATTTTCATCTAGGGGAGAGAAACTAGATTTTTCAAATACTATGGGGGTTACTTTATCTAGTTTATGTAAAGAACCAATATTTAAAAATGGAACAAAGGCTATAAAAGATTGTGAAATAAAGGTATCTTCTAGTGAAGTAAAAGAAGTAGTTCTTTCTATAATAGCGGCAACAGGAACAGTTTCAAATGCTTTAGAAATGAAATATAATAGTTGCGCTGCTCATTCATTATGTTATGGATTTACAATTTTTCCTAAAGTAGAAGAGCATCATTTACATGGAGAATTAGTTTCTTATGGAGTTCTTGTTCAGACTATGATGGATAACAACTTAGAAGAACTAAAAAAATTAATAGAATTTTATAAAAGTATAAAATTACCAATTTCTTATAAAGAATTTGGAGTAACAGAAAATGAAATAGAAAAAGTTATAGAAAAAGCTTGTTCCACTGGTGATATAGAACAAGCATGTATGAAAATAGATAAAGAAGTTTATAGAAACGCTATTAATAAACTAGAAGATTTTATTCAAAATATTGTAAAATAAAAAAATATAGGATAAAATGTTATAAAAAGGTTACGGGAGAAATTATGAATTTTGAAAAAGTAAATATTGAAAATTGGGCAAGGAAAGAATATTATGAAACTTATATGAATGTTATTCCTTGTACTTATTCTATGAGCGTAAAATTAGATATAACAAATTTAAGAAATTATATAAAAGAAAATAAATTAAAGTTTTTTCCAGTAATTTTATTTGCTATTTCTAAAATATTGAATGATCATAAAGAATTTAAAATGGGATTTAATGATAAAAAAGAATTGGGATACTTTAGTTGTATTAATCCAAGTTATACTATATTTCATGAGGATACACAAACATTTTCAAGTATTTGGTCTGAATATAATGAGGATATAAATGAATTTTATAAGAATGTTATGGAAGATTTAGAAAAATATAAAGATATTCATAAAATGGTGGCTAAAGATCCTGTAAATAATTCTTTTAATTTTTCAAGTCTACCTTGGGTTAATTTTGAAAGTTTTAGTTTGAATTTACAAAAAGGTTATGAGTTTTTAGCTCCAATAATAACAGTGGGAAAATTCTATAAAGAAAATGATAAAATTAGTTTACCACTTTCTTTTCAGATTCATCATTCAGTAAGTGATGGTTTTCATGCAGCTAGATTTGTCAATGAATTACAAGAATTTATTAATAAACTTTAGTTAATTATTTATAGCTTTCAATTAGAGAAGTTAGAGATGTTTTGAAATTTAAATTATCTTTTTCTTCTCTTTTTTTAGGCCCCTTAGTACGTTTGCCATTATTTCTCATTTTTTGTGACATATGTCTTGAAAAAAGAAGAGAATCGATATTAAACTTATTATAAATAAGTCCATTTTGATTAATACAACGGGCTTTTTTTGCTAGGATCATGGAAGCTAATCCAAAATCTTGAGTAACGACAATATCATTTTCTTTAGTATCTCTAAGAAGGGCAAAATCAACAGCGTCATCTCCAGGATTAATATAAATAGTTTTAGCATTTTTCTTTTCTAAAACATGGTTTTTATCACAGTATAAAATTGTTTCTATTTTGTAATGTATGGCTAATTCTATTGTTAAATCAACAACAGGACAAGCATCAGCATCTATTAAAATTTTCATATTTATCTTCCTTTTTATAATATTTTGTAGACAATATTATATCATTTTTAGAAGAATAAAAAAATATTATTTTTCATATATAAATGTTATAATTAGTTTAATAATTTTAAAAGAGGTATGTAAATGAGAAAAGGAACATGTATAAATACTTATAGCGGAGTAGAATTTTATCCACTTAGTCCAAAGGAAGATGAAATAAAAATAGAAGATATAGCTCACGCTCTATCTTTAGTTTGTAGAGGGAATGGTCATGTTAAATATTTTTTTAGTGTTGCCCAGCATTCTATAAATTGTTATTTAGAAGCTAAAGCTAGAGGCTATTCTAGAGAAATTCAACTAGGATGTTTACTTCATGATGCTTCAGAAGCTTATTTATCAGACATAACAAGACCTGTAAAAAAAGAGTTATCAGAATATTTAGCTATTGAAAAAAATCTTCAAGGGGAAATTTATAAAAAATTTAATGTTAATATTGGTAAAGAAGAAGTTTTTAGTAAAATAAAACTTATAGATGATGAAATTTTAAAATATGAAATGTTAAATCTTTTAAATGTAGACTTAGGACAAGCTAATCTAAAGGGAAGTATAAGTTTAGAATACAAGGATATTTTAAAAGTAAAGGAAGACTTTTTAGATTATTTTAATCTTTTTAGTGATTTAAGTAAGAATGGAAAAAATGACTAAAATATGGTAAAATAGTAGTGTAAATATTTGAAAATAAAGATATTTCTAAGGAGAGTTTATGAAAAATGATGTTCTAGAAAAGAGATTACAAAATATTATAAAAAGTTTTGAAATTGAAGATTTTAAAATGTCACAGGAGCATATATCTATTTTAAAAGGTGTAGCTTATGGTAAACTTAACTCAAATTTATTGATAATCGAAAGGAAGAAAAGACTTTTGAAAGGATAGGTTAATATGGATATTAGTGATGTAAAGGATTATACAATAACTGATGATAAATACACATATCCTAGGTCAAACGTACTTAGAAACAAATTTAATATTAGAAATTATGAACTTCTTGCAGAACAAGAAGTTTTTTTCACATCTTTAAGGTTGATGGAATTAACTTTAAAACCTCTAAAGGGTAAGTTAGATTTTAATTATTTGAAAAAAATTCATAAATATATATTCCAAGATTGTTATGATTTTGCTGGAGAAATTAGAAAAGTAGATATTCAAAAGGGATCTAGTAAATTTTGTATAACTAGATATATTCAGATTCAAGGGGAAGAAATATTTGAAAAATTGAAAAATGAAAATTATTTAAAAGACTATAAATATGATGAGTTTTGTGAAAAGCTAGCATATTTTATGGGGGATCTAATATCTTTACATCCTTTTAGAGAAGGAAACGGTAGAGCAAATAGAGAATTTTTTAGAATCTTATCATTGAAAGCAGGATATGATTTAGATTATTCTAATTTTCAGAAAAAAGAAATATTAGAGGCAGATATAGCATGTTTTAATTTGAATATGAAACCAATGCTAAAATTAATGAAAAGTGGATTAGTAAAACAAATAAAATAGTACAAAGGAGAGTTTATTATGGATGGTATGTCATATTTTATATTAGGGGTAACAATTGCAGTTATATTTTTTATCATTAATATGTTGTTTACAAGATGGTTTTTAGGAATAAGTAAAATTATTAGTAGACTTGAAAAATCATTAGATGAAGAAAAAGAAATAAATAAAAATTTAAAGAAAATCATAGAAAAAATGGAAGAAAGCAAATAATATCTAGAAAGTAGGTGTTGATGTAAAATATCAGCACCTTAATTTATTTTATTAATACAGGAGATGATTAATATGTTAAATGTAGATTTAGAAATAATTTGTGGAGATATTACTGAAATAAAATGTGACGTTATAGTAAATGCTGCCAATAATTCACTTCTTGGAGGTGGGGGAGTTGATGGTGCTATTCATAGAGCTGCAGGTCCCAAGTTATTAGAAGAATGTAAAACTTTAAATGGTTGTGAAACAGGAGGGGCAAAAATAACTAAAGGATATGATTTACCTTCTAAATTTATAATTCATACTGTTGGACCAGTTTGGCATGGTGGAAATAATAAGGAAGCTGAAAAATTGGAAAGCTGTTATAAGGAAAGTCTTAGATTAGCAGAAAAAAATAATTGTAAAACAATTGCTTTTCCATCTATAAGTACAGGTGTTTATTCATATCCCCTAGAAGAAGCTTCAAAAATAGCAATAAAAACTATAATCAACTATATAAAAGAAGAAAATAAAAATATAAAAAAAATAATTATAGTGTGTTTTGATGAAATAACTTATAATTATTATGTGAATTCTAAAAATGAAATTGATATATAATTTTTAAAATTATATGAAAGGAAAAAATATGAGAAAATTTTTAATTTTTTTCTATATGCTTATAAATATTATTAGTGTATACGGGGAAAAAATATATACAGTAGGCTTTGATCCCTATGCTCCTCCCTTTCAATATATTGAAAATGGTGTGGTTAAAGGATTTAATGTTGAGCTTTTAAATAAAATTGGAAAATCTAATAATTTAAAGTTTAATTATGTTCCTATAAATAATGGAGAGGGTATAGAAAAATTAAAAACTAAAGAAGTGGATATTTTAATGGGGATAAGGTTTCATAAGGCTGAAGAAAGAATATTAAACTTTTCAGAAAGTTTAATTCAGACAAAGGCTTGTATGGTAGCTCCTAAAAACAAGGTAGATGTTATAAAAAATAATTTATCCTATATGCATTTTTTAGTTGCAGTGGAAAAGGACTCAATTGAATATAATTATTTGAATAGTATTAAAAGGATAAATTTCAATACTTCCTTTGATCAAGAAACTGTTTATGATACTTTGAAATCAGGAAGAGCAGATTTTCTAGTTGGAATTAAAGAAGTAATGGCTTATTTATTATCCCAAGATAAGATATCAGAGGACTACGTTTTTTTAGATAGTTATGATATTCCAGTTGGATATTATCTTGGAGCCTTACATGGAAATGAAGTTCTTATGGGAAATATTGATAGAGAATTAAAAGAATTAAAGTTTAATGGAACTTATAAAAAATTATATAATAAATGGTTTGCAAATACAGATTTAGTAAAACAGATGAAGTTAATGAGGAATTTCAAAATATTAACCCTTGCAGCTATGATACTTGCAGGAATATTATTCTTATCCTTTATTTGGAACTTACAACTTAAAAAAAATGTATCTATGAAAACAGTGGAATTAAAGGATTCTAATACTAGACTAGAAGATAAAATTGTAGAGATAAAAAATAATAACGAATTAAACTCTTTAATGTGTGAAAGTAGTCCTAGAAGTATTGCTATTTTTGATAGAGAGGGTAAAGTTAAGTTTATGAATAAGAATGCAACTTTACTTGGAGAAGTAAAGGGGGAGTTCTTAGGAAAAAATGCTTTTGAGTTACCAATTATAAAAGATATGATTGGAGGAGGACTTTTTGAACAAACAATTCATGAAAATAAAGCTCATATAACTCATGAAATAGAGGTTACAAAGGATGAAAAAACAAAATATTATAGATATACAATGTATCCATTACTTGATTATTTGAAAAAAAATTACGGAGCTTTTTTAACAATAGAAGATGTTACAGAGGAAAAATTTCTAAAGGAAAGAGCAATTGAACGGGAAAAAAATGCAGCAATAAGTAATATGGTTTCAGGAATAGCTCATGAAATTAGAAATCCATTAACATCTATTAAAACATATATTGAATTATTACCTTTGAAAAAAGATAATGAAAAATTTCAAAATAGGTTAGTAACAATAGTTCCAGCAGAAGTGGAAAGAGTTAGTAAATTAATAGAATCTTTAATTGATTATTCAAAACCTAAAAATAACCATAAATCAAAAACAGAAGTTCATGCATTGATAGAATCTTCCATAGGATTATTAGAACCTATTGCTAATAAAAAAGGAATAGAAATTTTAGAATTTGTGGATAAAACAATAGTCTTAAATATAGATACATCTCAAATAAAGCAAGTTTTAATAAATGTTTTATTGAATTCAATTCAAGCTATTGAAGAAAAGATAGAAAAATTAAAAGCAAAGGAAAAATTTTATGTAAAGGTGAGTTTATATGAAAATAATTCTAAGATAGTTTTAGAAATTGAAGATAATGGAATTGGAATGACAAAGGAAGAAATAGAAAATATATTTGAGATTTTTTATACAACTAAAATAAAAGGAACTGGCCTTGGATTACCTACTTCAAAACAGTTAGTTGAGGTAAATGGAGGGAAATTAGTTGTTGAAAGTGAAAAAAATAAATATACAAAAATAAAAATGATATTTGGTGGTGAAGTTCATGAATAAGAAAGTTATAATAATAGATGATGAAATATCTATTTGCGATTCTTTAGAGTTTGCTCTAGAAGATAAATACAATGTTATGTTTACAACAAATCCCTATGAAGGATTAGAAAAAATAAAGGAAAATAACATAAATGTTGTTTTGTTAGATTTAAAGATAGGAGATGTCAACGGGTTAGATATATTAGAAAAAATAAAGGAATATGATAAAAATATATCTGTAATAATGATGACAGCTTATGGATCCATAGTATCTTCAGTGGATGCTATAAAAAAGGGAGCTTTTACTTATTTAACAAAGCCTTTAAATTTAGAGGAACTATATATAAGTATTGAGCAAGCCTTAGAAATACAAAACTTAAATAGAAAAGTTGAATATTTAAGTAAAGAACTTGAAGATAAACATAGCTATCAAGGGATAATTGGGAAAAGTGAAACTATGAAAAATATTTTTTCCCTTGTTGAAAAATTAAAGGATGTAGATCTTGGGGTAATGATAACAGGAGAAAGTGGAACAGGTAAAGAATTAGTTGCAAGAGCTATTCATTATTCTGGAAAAAGAAAAAATGAAAACTTTGTAGAGATAAATTGTGCAGCTATACCAGAAAGCCTTTTGGAAGAAGAGTTTTTTGGACATAAAAAGGGAACATTTACAAATGCTATTTCAGATAAAGTTGGGAAATTTGAATTTGCAGATAATGGGACAATATTTTTAGATGAGATAGGGGATATGAGTCTTGGTTTACAGGGAAAGCTTCTAAGAGTTTTACAAGAACAAAAATTTAATCCTATAGGTTCAAATGAAGCAATAGAAATTAATGTTAGAGTTCTTGCAGCAACAAATAAAGATTTAAAAGAATTAATTGAAGAGGGAAAATTTAGAGAAGATTTATATTTTAGATTAAATGTTGTGGAAATAGATTTACCTCCTTTAAGAGAGAAAAAAACTGATTTACCATTATTATTTGATCATTTTATAAAAAAATGTAATAAACAAATGAATAGGGAAATAAAGGGAATATCTAAGGAAGCTGAAAAAGTATTGCTTAATTATGATTATCCTGGAAATGTGAGAGAGCTTTTAAATATAATGGAGCACAGTGTATTATTATCTCAAGGGGATATGATAGATATAAATTCTTTGCCTAAAAGATTGAAGGATGCAAAAGTAAATAATAATAAACCATGTGAAGAATTACAAGGTTTAAATAATTTAAGCTTAAAAGAAATAGAAAAAATAATAATAAAAAAACGTTTAGAAAAATATAATGGAAAGAAAAAAAATACAGCAGAAAGTTTAGGAATAAGTGATAAAGGATTAAGAAATAAGATTGCTGAGTACGATTTGTAAATAGTGGGAGAAAAAACGGTAATTTTTACAAAAAAATATTTGTAATTTTTACCGATTTTTATATATGGAGATTTTTTAAAAAATAACAGATGTCAAAAGGTGTTAAAAAATAACAGATTAAAATTTTTTATATTTTGGCACGGAAATTGCTTTATAATTATATCGACAACAGGGGGACATAATGAATAGAAAAAGTATAATTAGTTTAATTATAGTCACTATTAGTCTTATTTTTATTACAGGTTGTAAAGAAACTCAAAAAGACCTAGTTGATAAAAATAAAAAAAAAGAAGTTAATAATTTTTTAACTATAGCAACAGGACCAACAAGTGGATTATATTATCCAATTGGAACATCCTTTGCAAAGGCTTTAAAGAAAGTAGGATACAGAACATCTGTTCAATCAACAGGTGGTTCAGTTGAAAATATAAACTTAATACTTACTGAGGCTGCTGATTTAGCAATAGCCATGTCAGATTCAGTTGATCAATCAAAGGAAACAAATGAGCTAAGAGCATTAACAGGATTATATCCAAACTATGTTCAGTTAGTTACAATAAAGAAAAACAAAATAAGAAAATTTGAAGATTTAAAAGGAAAAAGAGTAGGGATAGGAGCTTTTAATTCTGGTGTTGAATTAAATGCAAGAATGATGTATGAGGCTCACGGGATGACTTACGAAGATAGTGTTGTTCAATATTTAAATTATGGTGACGCTGTTGAAAAAATGAAAAATGGATTAGTAGATGCAATATTTGTAACAAGTGGTATTCCTAATGAAACTATTATGGAGTTAAAAACAGATGCAGATATAGTTTTAGTGCCTATTACAGGTAAGGGTATGAGAAATTTAAGAAAAAAATATCCGTTTTTTGTTGAAGATGTTATTCCAAAAGAAATTTATGGAACAGATAGAGATATAAAAACAGTATCAGTTAGAAACATAATGCTAGTAAGAAAAGATTTACCAGAGGATGTTGTGTATGAAATAACAAAGGGAATATTTGATAATATTAAAAGCATAAAAGCTTCCCATGTAACATCTAAACAGAATATTTCTTTAGAAAATTCTCAAGTAGGTGTGAAGATTCCATTTCATCCAGGAGCAATAAAATATTATAAAGAACAAGGGGTGGTAAAATAATATAAACTTAACCCTTTGGAAATTTATTAGTAAATAATATGTACTTATATAAAGTATTATTTTAAATAAAATTGAGGAGGGGCAAATTATGGAATTTAATTTGACGGCGTTTATATTTAATCCTTTTGTACTAATATTTTTAGTTATGACATTAGGAAACTTATTTGGAAGAATAAAGTTTGGAAGATTCAACTTTGGAATCACAGGAACTTTATTTGTAGGACTTTTAGTAGGATATTTTTTAACTAAGTATGGTGTAACTTTTGCAGAAACAAGTAAATATTACATGAGAGCTCAAAGTGTAATTAGAGGAAAAGTTATTGGAAGACCAATATTATTCTTCTCACTACTAATATTTATCATAGCAACTGGACTTTTAGCAGCAAAGGATATGAAATATGCTATTAAGAAGTTTGGAAGACAATTTGTTATGTTAGCTATATTAGTACCATTTATTGGAGCAGCTTCTTCTTACGGATTATCTAAATTATTCGCAGGAGTTAGTCCATATCAAATTACAGGAACTTATACAGGAGCTTTAACAAGTTCAGCAGGACTTGCAGCAGCAATTGAATCTTCAGAATTAGAATCAAAAAGATTAACAGTTGAATTTCCTAATTTAAAAGAAGAATCAAGAACAAAAATATTAACAATTATAAATAAAGCAAATGAAAGAGATGCAAAGTTACAACATCAAGAAGCACCAGAAGTATTAACAGTAGAAAATACAAAAACAATTAGTGAAAAAGATGCAGAAACATTTATATTAGAAGCTAAAGCAGGAGTTGGAGTAGGACATTCAATTGGATATCCATTTGGAGTATTATTCTTAATCTTAGGTGTTAACTTTATACCAAAACTTTTCGGATTCAGTCCAGAAGAAGAAAAGAAAAAATATTTTGCTCAAAAGAAAAAAGATTTAGAAGAAGCAGGAATAGAAGATAAAGTAGTAGAAGAAGTTAAAATGGACTTTGTTGCATTCTCACTTGCAGGATTCTTAGGATATTTCTTAGGAAGTATTAAATTCCATATTGGACCTTTAGGAACTTTAGGACTTGGAAGTATAGGTGGATCAATCATAGTATCTCTAATCTTAGGATCTATTGGAAAAATTGGACCGATCAACTTCCGTATGAACTCTGATATTTTAGGAAAAATGAGAACTTATTTCCTAGCAATATTCTTAGCAGGAACTGGAATCAACTATGGTTACCGTGTTGTTCAAGCAATATCTGGTGACGGAGTTTCAATAGTTGTAGTTTCAATATTAGTAGCAATCATTTCAATATTAATTGCTTTCTTAGTAGGGCATTATATATTCCATATAAACTGGATGTTATTATCAGGAGCAATCACTGGTGGAATGACATCAGCTCCAGGACTTGGAGCAGCTATCGATGCAGTTGGTTGTGATGAACCAGCAATAGCATACGGAGCAACTCAGCCGTTGGCAACACTGTTTATGGTAATATTCTCGATCATAATCCATAAACTTCCTATATAAACTGTATTATAAAAAAGACACAGCTATTTAATAGCTGTGTCTTTTTTATTTATTAATTTTCTTCGTTGATTACTTCAATAGTAACTCTTCTATTTGCCTGTCTTCCTATTCTTGTAGAATTAGATGCAATTGGGAAATCAGAACCCATACCAACAGCAGTTAGTCTTTCAGCGGAAACTCCTTGCTTAATTAAATAGTTTCTAACAGAATAAGATCTTTGTTCAGATAAAGTTAAGTTATGTTTATAAGAACCTATATTATCAGTATATCCTGTAATTTTAACTTTTGCATGAGGATAATTATTAAGAACAGTTGCAATTGAATTTAATTGTCTTGAAGCTTCTGCTTTAACTCTTGCCTCATTTGTTTTAAAAGTTAATCCTCCAGGAAGTGTTAATAGTATAGATCTACCAGTATCAACTACTTGAACTCCTGTACTATTAAGAACATTTCTAAATTCACGTTCTTGTTTTTGTTTTATAGAACCTTGAACTCCTCCAATAACAGCTCCAGCAACAGCTCCTACAACTGTACTTTCAGAATCTTCTCCTAAAAGTTGTCCAGCAATAGCTCCAGTAAGAGCCCCTTTTACAACTCCATTAGATGTATATGATTTTGAACCTTCAGGTCTTACAAAATTTTCAGTAGTGGCACATCCAGTTAATAATGAACTTCCTATTATTGTTATAATTATTAATTTTTTAGCTTTCATATAAAAAACCTCCTATAATTTTATAGGAGGATTATATCATAATAATATTAATAAAAAGTTTAGTAATTCTTAATATTTTCTTAATTTATTTTATATGTTTTACTATTAAATCTTTTAAAAGTAAAGGATCAATAGGTTTAGGCATATAATCATTCATACCAGCTTCAAAGCATTTTCTTCTGTCTTCAGTAAAAGTATTTGCACTTAAAGCTAAAATAGGTAGAGTATTGTTTTCATGTAAACTATTTCTAATTTTTTTAGTGCATTCTATGCCATTCATAAGAGGCATTCTAATATCCATAATAACAAGGGAATAATAATTTTTAGAACTATTTATAAATTTTTCATATCCTTCTTTTCCATTAACAGCTTCTTCAACAATAATATTATATTTTTCAAGATTTTTTCTAGCTACTAATCTATTTATTTCATTATCTTCCACAAGAAGTATTTTTTTATTTTTTAATTTTAAATTGTTATCTTCTTTTGTTGAATCATTTAGACTGTTATTATTTTTAATATCAATATTTGTTTTAAATGAAATTTCAATAATAAAGGTAGTTCCTTTTCCAAGTTCACTTTGAACTTTTATATCACTGCCTCTTAAATTTAAAATTCCTTTAACAATTGGAAGACCTAGTCCAGTACCCTTTGTATTTCCTATATTTTCTCCTCTATGAAAAGGTTTAAATATATTAAGTTGATCTTCTTTAGAAATACCAATTCCATTATCTTTTACTTTAATTTCAAAGGAAGCGAGCCCTTCTTTCTTTTTTGTATAAATTTCATTAATATATACATCTATTCTTCCATTATTAGGTGTATATTTAATTGCATTTTCAATTAGAGCATTTGAAACTTTTATAATACTAGAAGTATCTCCAATTAATAATTTGCTTTTTATATTAAAATGACTATAAATTTTTTGATTTTTTGTATCAGCTATAGGTATAAAGTCTTTTAAAATAGAAGTGGCTAAAGAATCAAGATTAAATTCTTTTAACTGAAATTTAATTTTTCCACTATTAACTTTATTCATATCTAAAACTTCATTAATTATTTTTAATAAATTTTTTGACGAGGTTTTAATAATATTTAGATTTTCTTTTACTTGCTCATTATTAACTCCAATAGCATTGTAAGTTAGATCAGTCATTCCAATAATAGCATTCATAGGAGTCTTTATGTCATGACTCATGCTAGCAAGAAAAGTTGTTTTTGTTTTATTTGCATTTTCAGCTAAGGCTAGAGCTTCTTTAAGAGCTTTATTTTTTCTATCATTTTCATTATAAACATCAGTTATGTCTCTTCTTATAATATAGAATATACCATGCTTAAGATTAACATTTGAAATTTTTATTTCTTTAGTTCTAAGCTCATTTTTATTATTATATATTTTATAATATCTTTTAAATGATCCAAGTATTTTAATTTCTTTAAAGATACTTTTTAATGTTATTTTTTCTTTTTTCCTTAAATTTTCAGCAGCTTTTATATCAATAGAAATTAATTTTTCAAATTGCTTAAGAGTAAGGGTAAATTTTTTTTGAAAATTATTATTTTTTGTGGAACTATTAAAATAAACAAGATATTCATTTCTTTTATAATCTGCTCGTACTAAATAATCAAATTCATTTTGCACTACAAAATTTATAATATTATCAGTTTTCTTTTTATTATGAATATCCTTCATTGTTCCAATAATTTCTTTTACATTTGTTAATGGGTTTATAAATACATGATAACTCATTTTAATCCATTTATAGTCATGAATATTATCAAAATAAATTCTAATATCACAAGAAGTTTCTGTTTTGCCTAAAAAGAGATTATTATATAAATTTTCATAGGTTTGAATGTCGTCAGGATGAATAATTTTTTCATCAATAATACATCTAGGAACATTTTCTATTTCTTTTTTATAATTTAACATATTTTCTCTATAACCCATGAAATTTCTGTAGTCATAAACCTTTTTTTTATCAATATCATATCTCCAAATAGCAATGCCTAATTTTTTTAAAAGATCTTTATTATAAAGTTCTAAATTTGAAAAATGAGAAGCGAAAAAAGAGTTATCTTTATATGTTACATATATTTTTAAAGAGTTATCTTCTAAAAAAGTTATATTAGCTTCAGCTTGGAAATTATAATATTGCTTAGTGTTGTAATTATAGTATCTAGCTGAAAATTTTTCATTTTTATTTTTTGTTATATTTTTAAGTAAGTCTTCAATTATTATTTTATCTTCAGGATGTAAAAAAGGAGTATAAGTATTATTGTATTCATTAATTTTATTTCTATCTATTTCAAATAAATTTTCAAATTCTTTATTTCCCCAAATAAGATTTAATTTATTATTCTTATAACTAAAAATAGATATTCCTATAGCAACATTGTCTATAACTTGTCGCTCAATTTCCTTTAACATAGATGTTTCTCCTTTTAACTAAATTTTAGACTGACACACCATTATATTCCTTTTGTAAAAATATTGCAAGATAAAAGATAACACTTGAAAATAAAACACTTGTAATCTATCAAAGCTCAAAAAACTTAATAAAAATATCTTAAATGTGATAGAATAAAAATGAAAAAATTAAGTGAAATTTAACAAATGTGATAGTAGATTATTACAAAAATAAGGGATCTTGTAATTAGCTAAATAAGAAACTAATTACAAGGTCCCTTTGTGTTTATATAGGTGAAAAAAGAGGTTCTAGAAGGTGTCTAACAAGCTCACTAAACCTATTTGTAAGTTGTTTATTTTTAAAGAATTAAAATCAAAAAAACAGAAAAATGTCAAAAAAACATGATTTTTTACTAGAATATGCACAAAAGTATTTATATATTAGTACAAAATAAGGTTTTAGGTGCTAAAAAGAGGGTGTTTGGAAGGGGATAATTGAAAACAATAAAGGAGTATTTAATAATGAAAGAGTTAATGCTGTAGAAAGTGTTAACTCTTTTTAAATATTAAAGAATATTTAAAATAAATAGAATTCGTATCTTAAAATGTGGTAAAATTAAAATGACTTTTTAAAAACAAACTATGGGGGAAATTTATGGAAGTTTTAGATAATAAAAGTGAAAGAGTTTATGATAAATTAAAAGAAAATTTACAAACAGGTAGCAAACTATCAATTATTTCGGCATATTTTACAATATATGCATATGAAAATTTAAAAAAAGAATTAAATAAAATAGATAAATTAAGACTTTTATTTTCTGAGCCAACATTTATAAAAGAAAAAAAAGATATAAATAGAGAGTTTAAACTTAGTGGTAGTTATGAAAGAGGAATAGCTGGAGACAGGTATGAGATGAAACTGAAAGGTGAACTTAAGCAGTCAGAAATAGCAAAAGAATGTGCTGAATGGATAAGAAAAAAAGTTGAAATTAGAGCAAGGGATGAAGAGTATCAATTGCCTCAAAAAATGTTTTTAGTAGAGAATAAAAAGGAAGAGGATATTACTATTTTTGGAAGCTCTGATTTTACAGCAAGTGGATTAGGGATAGTTCCATCTAAAAAAGAGGAATTTAATACATATATCAAAGAAAATAATTTAACTAAACAATTCATTAATAAATTTGAAGCTTATTGGGAAGATAAAGAAAAAGTAAAAGATGTAAAAAAAACAGTTTTAGAAAATTTAGAGCAAGTATATAAAGAAAATACTCCAGAATTTATATATTATATAACTTTATATAATATATTTAAGGACTATTTACAAGGATTAACAGAAGAAGAAATAGTTCAAACTAAAACAGGTTTTATGGATAGTATTGTATGGAATAAATTATATAATTTTCAAAGAGATGGAGTTCTTGGGATTATAGATAAACTAGAAAAATATAATGGATGTATTTTAGCTGATAGTGTTGGATTAGGGAAAACTTTTGAAGCTCTAGCTGTAATTAAATATTACGAATTAAAAAATAAAAGAGTTTTAGTTTTATGTCCTAAAAAATTAAGAGATAACTGGCTAACTTATAAAGGAAATAGAATAGATAATATATTAGAAAAAGATAGATTAAACTACGATGTTTTAAATCATACAGATTTGTCTAGATATCATGGTAAAAGTGGTGAAATTGATTTAGCTAAAATTTACTGGGAAAATTATGATTTGATTGTAATTGATGAATCTCATAATTTTAGAAATAATAATAATCCAAGTAAAGAAGGAAAAGAGACAAGATACTCTAGACTTTTAGAAAAGATAATTAAAGCAGGAATAAAAACAAAAGTCCTTATGCTTTCAGCTACTCCTGTGAATAATAAAATGAATGATTTAAAAAATCAAATAGCTTTTGCAACAGAAGGAAATGACGGAGCACTATCTAATTATGGAATAAAAAGTATAGAACAAACTCTAAGAAAGGCTCAAATGGCTTTTAATAGTTGGAATGAACAAATAGAAGAAGAAAAAACTTTAGAATCTTTACTTGAAAAATTAAATATGGATTATTTTAAGTTACTAGATATGGTCACTATAGCTAGATCTAGAAGACATATTCAAAAATATTATGATACTTCTAGTATAGGTGAATTTCCAGAAAGATTAAAGCCTAAAAATATAAAAGCTAAAATAGATACAGAAGATAATTTTATGGAATTAAAAGATTTGAATAAAAAAATAAGAATGCTAAATATGGCTATGTATTCTCCGATAAAATATGTTTTGCCTCATAAAATAAATTATTATAATAAACTTTATGATACTAAAATGAAAAATTCTACTTTTAGACAAATAGATAGAGAAGAAAGTTTGGTTAATTTAATGAGAGTAAATATATTAAAAAGATTGGAAAGTTCAATTCATTCTTTTGGGCTTACTGTTGGGAAATTATTAACTCATATTGATATTATTTTACAGAAATTAGATATGGCTGATAATATAGAAGAATTTGATTTTGAAGGCTTAGATTTAGAAGATCCAAGACTTCAAGATTATACAGTGGGAAGTAAAAAAGTAAAAGTTTTAATTAATGATATTGATAAATTGAAGTGGAAAAGTGATTTAGAATATGACAAAAAAATATTAGAGAAAATTATAAAAGAAACATATAAAATAAATGTTTCTCGTGATGAAAAATTAAGAAAATTAAAAGAAATTATAAGAGAAAAAATTAATAATCCAATTAATGGAGAAAATAAAAAAGTTTTAGTTTTTACAGCTTACGCAGATACAGCTAAATATTTGTATGAAAATATTTATAAAGCTTTGGAGAAAGAAGGGATATATTCAGCTATTGTAACTGGTAGTGATAAACCTAGAACAAACTTAAAATTAAAATTTAAAGAATTTAATAATATATTAACTAATTTTTCTCCTAGATCAAAGGGAAGACGAGAAGAGGGGAAAGAAATAGATTTGTTAATAGCAACAGATTGTATATCTGAAGGTCAGAATTTACAAGATTGTGACTATTTAATTAATTATGATATTCATTGGAATCCTGTAAGAATTATTCAGAGATTTGGAAGAATAGATAGAATAGGTTCTCAAAATAAAATAATTCAGTTATGTAATTTTTGGCCAAATATGGAGCTAGATGAATATATTAATCTAGAATCAAGAGTTACAGGTAGGATGGTAATGCTTGATATGTCTGCAACAGGTGAAGATAATGTTATAGATGAAAATGAAAATTCTATGAATGATTTAGAATACAGAAAAAGACAATTAAAACAATTACAAGATCAAGTAATAGATTTAGAGGATATAAATGGAAATATATCTATTACAGATCTAAATTTTAATGATTTTAAAATGGATTTAGTTAATTTTCAGAAGAATAATAATCAAGATATGGTGAATATACCTACAGGAATGTATGCTATAGCTAAGCAAAATATATCTGAAGCTGAAAAAGGAGTTATATTTTGTCTAAAACAAATAAATAAAGATATAAAACCTAGTGAAAATAATCCATTGAATCCATTCTTTTTAGTATACATTAAAGATAATGGAGATATATTATATAACTTTATTCAAAGCAAAAAAATATTAGATTTATATAAGAAATTATGTAGTGGTAAAAATGAACTTTATAAAGAATTAATAAGTAATTTTAACTTAGAAACAGATAACGCTGATGATATGACAAAATTTACAAAATTCTTAGAAGCTACAGTTGAAAATATAATAGGAAAAGAAGAAGAAAAAGGGTTAGAAAGTTTGTTTTCTTTTGGATTAAGTAACATTCAAGGAGAAAATAAAAATTTAGATGATTTTGAGTTAATATCATTTTTAGTTATTAAGTAGGGGGAATACTTATGGATTATTTTGGATTTTCAAAAGAATTTAAAATGGATAAATTTTTGCCAAAAGAACTGATATATAAGCAGATAGATGCAAAGGAAGTAACTAAAAAATTATTTGTTGATAATATTGAGAAGATAAAAATAAGAAGTTCTATAAAAGAAGAGGGAAGTAATATTAAAACTTATAGAGATTTGGAATCAAAAGAAGTTTATGAAGAAATACTTTTCTTAAAAATTGAGCTTAAAAAGAAGGGGAAAGAAGAAAAAATAGTAGATATTTTTCATAAGATATTTCCAAGACAAACAGTATTAGAACTTAAATATGATAATTTAACTTATCTTTCCTGTGCAAATAAAAAAATAGGAAAAAATTTGCAAACAATAGAAAAAATTTATAATACAGGTTGGTTTAAGGAAGAAAAGGAAAAGGAATTTATAGAAAGCTTAAATTATAGAAATTATGATTTAACTAATTTAAAAACTTTTTATGAAAGTATTTTAGAGAGAATAAAATTATATATTGAAATAAAAGCGAGTAAAGAAAAAATAAATATTAAAAATGCTATAGGAGATAAATTATTTTTAGAAAAATTAGAAAAAATTAATGAAAAAATAGACATATTAAAAAATCAAAGAAAAAAAGAAACTCAAATAAAACAAGTGGCAGAAATACAAGAAAAATTATTAGAGTTAATTTTAGAAAGAAGAAATTTAGTTAAATAATAATCTATAAGGGGATGAGAGTAATGGAAACATTGGATGTTCGTTTGAAAGATTGCTATGGTATTAATTTGTTAGAATATGATTTTAAATTTAAAGATAAAAATATGTATATGATTTATGCTCCTAATGGAACGATGAAGACATCTTTTGCAAAAACCTTTAAAGATATAATGAATGGGCAAATGCCAAAGGAACAAATTAAGGGTAGTGATGGAGAATATAGCTTAATAACTGATGAAGGGGAATTAGATGCTGAAAAAATATTTGTTATTAATTCATATGAAGAAACTTATCAATGTAAAAATTTATCAAAATTGTTATTAAAAAATGAAATAAAGGAAGAATATGATCGCTTAGTAAAAGAGATAGAAACAGCTAAGGATGTATTTTTAAAAAAAGTTTTAGAAACATTTGGAGGTAAAAAAAATAGTTTAGAGTCTGAATTTAATAAATTTTATGAAAAGAAATTATCTGTAAAAAATATTATAGATATAGAACGAGAAGATATAAAAATCATACAAAATTTAAATTATAAATATTTAGAAATATTTAATGATAAGGCGATAGCTTTAATGAAAAAGAGAACTTTTCAAGAGAATATAGAAAAATATATAGACTTATATGATGAATTGCTTGAAAATTCTAAGTTATTTAAAAAAGGTGGTATAAATCATAATAATTTTGATGAAATTATTAAATCAATAGAAAAGAATAGATTTTTTTCTATTGATAATAAATTAATTTTGGCTAATGGGAAAGAAGTTTCAAATGATACAGAATTTAAAGAAGCATTAGAAGAAGAGAAAAATAATATTTTAGCAGATAAAAATCTTTTGAAAATATTTCAAAGTATAGATAGATTACTAAAAAATCAAGAAACAAAGAAATTAAGAGAAATTTTAGAAGAAAAACCAGAATTAATTTTAGAGTTAGAAAATTTAGAATTATTTCAAAGAAAAATTTGGAAAAGTTATTTTTTGCTAGGAGAAGAAGAATATAAGAAATTAAAAGAAAAATATGAAGAAAATTATGGAAAAATAACAAATATTTTAGAGAAAGCAAAGGCAGAGAAAACTTTATGGGAAGAAACAATAGAAAAGTTTAATCAAAGATTTCAGTTGCCATTTGAAGTACAAATTGAAAACAAAGAAAATGTTTTAGTTGGAATAGAAGAACCAAGAATAAATTTTATATATTCAGGAAAGAAACTTTCGGGTCAGGAATTAAAGAATGATATATTGAGTACAGGAGAAAAAAGAGCATTTTATTTGCTAGAGATAACATATGAAATAGAAAATCTAAAAAAAGAAAATAAAGAAAAACTGTTAATATTAGATGATATTGCAGATTCTTTTGATTATAAAAATAAATATGCCATTATAGAGTATTTAAATGATTTATTAAAAGAAGAGAATTTTAAAATAATTATATTAACTCATAATTTTGATTTTTATAGAACTATAGCATCTAGATTAGAGTTGCAAAAGAATTCTTTGATAGCTTTAAAATCTAATGGGGAAATTAAACTTGAAAAAGGGCAATATTTTAAAAGTGTATTTACTTATTGGAAACCCAAAATTTTATCTAATGAAAAACTTCTAGTTGCAACAATTCCATTTGTTAGAAACTTAATAGAATATTCTATTGGAGCAAAAGATGAAACAGGAGATTGGGATAAAAATTATATATTTTTAACTAATTTATTACATTATAAATTTGAAGATACAGAAAGTATAAAAGTGGAAGATTTGAAAAATTGTTATATAACTTCATGGTTTCATAATGGTGAAAAAATTAAGAATGATGGTAGAAAAGTTATTGATGTGCTTTTTAATGAATCAGAAAAATTAATTAAAAATACCCAGGAGAGCATTAACTTAGAAGATAAAATACTTTTATCTATGGCGTGTAGATTAAGGTGCGAAAAAAATATGTTTAAAGATATTTTAGAAAAAGATAGTAGTTATAAATCAAAAGATAAAAATCAAACTAGAGATTTAACAGATAAATATAAAGAATTAAAATTAAATAAAGATAATTTAAATTTAATAGAAGAAGTTAATTTAATGACTGCAGAAAATATACATTTAAATTCATTTATGTATGAACCATTAATTGATATATCTAGCAATCATTTGAAAAATTTATATGAAAATTTAAAAAATAATTGGAGGTAAAAAATGGTAAGTAATTATATGAAAACTGTTTATAGAATTTTGAAAATAATAGATCTTTCAAGGGATAAAGAAGATTTTAATTTTGATAAAGAATTTGATTTAGAAAAATTAGAGATTGATGAAAAAAGATTTGAAGATATATTAGAAACACTAAATGAAAATGGTTATATTAAAGGAATAAAAATTTCAAGAAGTATTAATGGAGCTTCAACTATAAGTATTTCAAGTCCAAGATTAACATTAGATGGAATGGAATATTTGGAAGAGAATACAGTAATGAAAAATGTATATAAAGCATTAAAAGAAGCAAAAGAATGGATTCCAGGACTATAAATTTTAAAGGAGTAAATAATGAAGGTTGAGAAAATGAATGGAGAAACGCTAGATATAACAAAAAATAATATAGAAAAATTAAAGGAAATTTTTCCAGATATATTTACTGAAGGAAAAATAGATTTTGAAGCGTTGAAAGAAAATCTGGGAGAAGAGATTGAAACAGAAAATGAAAAATATTATTTTAGTTGGAATGGAAAAGAGCAAGCTAAAAAAATAGCAAGAGATCCAAGTAAAGGAACTTTAAGACCAGCTAAAGAAGATTCTAAAGACTGGGATAATACAGAAAATTTATATATAGAAGGGGATAATTTAGAAGTTTTAAAATTATTGCAAAAATCATATTATGAACAAGTAAAAATGATATATATAGATCCTCCTTATAATACAGGGAAAGATTTTGTTTATAAAGATAATTTTAAAGATAATCTAGAAAATTACTTAAAAGTAACAGGGCAAGTAGATGAAGATGGTGATAAACAATCTACTAATAAAGAAACAGAGGGAAGATATCATTCAAATTGGCTTAATATGATGTATCCAAGATTAAAGTTAGCAAGAAATCTTTTAAGGGAAGATGGAGTAATATTTATTTCAATAGATGATAATGAAGTGCATAATTTAAGAAAAATATGTGATGAAATATTTGACGAAATAAATTTTATTGCAAAATTTATTCACAAGAATAATTCTAATAAAAACCAAGCTAATCTGGTGAGTATTTCCTGTGAATACTTTCTATGCTATGCAAAAAATAAAGATGAATTAAAAAATGTATGTTGGAGAATGGAAAAAAAGGGAGCCAAGGATATAGTTAGAATTTATGAGAAATTGAAAAAAGAAGGACTTAGTTTAGATGATATTCTTGATGAAATCAAAGAGTTATATAAAAGACCAAAATATGCTCATTTGAGTAGATGGAATAAAATAGATGAACAAGGTGTATTTATGGATGATAATCTTTCAAGGGAAGGTGGGGCAAAAGATTACACTATTATTAATTCTGAAACAAAAAAACCTTGTCCTATTCCACCAAGAGGTTGGGCTAAATCTAAAGATGAATTGGATAAACTTGTAGAAAAAAAATTAATATATTTTGGAGACCCTAAAACGCCACCAAGGATAAAATCTTATTTAACTGGTGAAGATATATCTGTTCCGGATAGTTTTTGGTATATAGATAATTCAACTGATACAAGATGGCAAAAACAAAAATTTGGTTTTTTAATTTTTGAAAATCCAAAGGCTGTTGAATTGATAAGGTTAATTGGTGAAATGCTTTCTGACAAGAGGTCAATTATTTTAGATTTCTTCTCTGGTTCAGCAACAACAGCACATGCAGTAATGAAACTTAATGCTGAAGATGGAGGAAAGAGAAAATATATAATGGTGCAATTACAAGAAGAAACAGGTGAAAAGTCAGAAGCTTTTAAAAATGGATATAAAAATATATGTGAAATAGGAAAAGAAAGAATAAGAAGAGCAGGAGAACAAGTAAAAGAAGAGGTAGAAACAGAAAATCAACAATTAAAGTTAGGAGAAGAGCCTAAAAAAGTTCCAGATATAGGATTTAAAGTATTTAAATTAGAAACATCAAATATTAAAGAATGGGATAGTGAAACAGAAGATTTAGAAACATCATTACTTGATTTTATGGATAATTTAAAATCAGATAGAACTTCTTTAGATATAGTTTATGAAGTGCTTTTAAAATATGGATTACCACTAGATTCTAAAATAAAAGACAAGGGTAAATTTTACTCAGTAGCAGGAGGAACACTTCGTATAAATTTAGATAAAGTTATAGATGATGATACTATAAAAGCTATCTGTGATGACTATAGAAAAACTTTAGAAATAGATGAAGATCATAAAACTACAGTTGTTTTAAGAGAAACTTCTTTTAGAGATTCAGTTGAAAAAACAAATAAAAAACATGAATTAGAACAAGCGGGAATAAAAGAAATAATTATAATATAAAAGGAGGTGATAATTTTGAAAATAAAATTTGAAAATAATTTAAAATATCAAGAGGAAGCAATAAAGTCTATAACTGATATTTTTAAAGGACAAGAAACTTGTAATACAATGTTTAGTATTATGAAAAAACAAGGAGTGCAGTACACTAATGGAATTGAAGCTTTTAGTAATGGTATTGGAAATAAAATATCTTTGCTTCCAGAAGAAATTTTAGAAAATTTAAATAATATCCAAGAAAGAAATGGACTTTCAAAAACTAAAAAAATATCACCTTCTGACTATAATTTTACAGTTGAAATGGAAACAGGAACAGGGAAAACTTATGTTTATTTAAGAACTATCCTAGAATTAAATAAGTTATATGGATTTTTAAAATTTATAATTGTAGTTCCTTCAATAGCTATAAAAGAAGGAGTATTTAAAACGTTAGAAATAACAAGAGAACATTTTTCAGAACTTTACAATAATGTTACTTATGACTATTTCACTTATGATTCTAAAAGGGTTTCAAATATTATTAATTTTGCTCAAAGTAATAATATTCAAATAATGATAATAAATAGAGATTCATTCAATAAAGAAAGTAATATATTAAATAAGTCAAGTGATAGTTCAGAAGCTATTGGTTATGAAAGACCTATGGAATTTATTAAAGAAACTAATCCAATAGTAATAGTGGATGAGCCTCAAAATATGGAAAGTGAAAAATCTAAAATGGCTCTTAGTAATCTAAATCCAATATGCACTTTAAGATATTCAGCAACACATAAAAAGAAATATAATTATGTATATAAATTGAATTCTATTGATGCTTATGAGAAGCAATTAGTAAAACAAATAGAGGTTGCTACTGTAGGAATAACAGAAACTAATAATACAGATTATATAAAGTTATTAAGTGTAAATTTAAATAAAAAAACTGGAATGATCAGTGCTAAGCTAGAAATGGATGTTAAATCTGGTAAAAAAGTTTCAAGAAAAGAAGTGAAAGTAATAAAAGGAGAAGATCTATCACAAAAAGCTAAAAGAAGCATATATGATGGTTATGAAGTTATAGATATTTCTGTTAAATCTGGTGATGAATGGATAGATTTAGGAAAAGTAAAATTAAAGTTAGATCAAGTTAATGGTGGTTTAGAACCAGATATAATAAAAAGACTTCAAATAAGAAGAACAGTCCAAGAACATTTAGACAAACAATTAAGACTAAAATCTCAAGGGATAAAAGTTTTATCTTTATTTTTTGTAGATAAAGTTGCAAATTATAGAATTTATGATGAAGAAGGAAATCCTCATAAGGGTAAGTATGCTAAAATATTTGAAGAAGAATATAGAAAATTATTAGAAACAGGAAAATACAATGATATTTTAGATGGGGCTTTTTCAATAAAAGAAAGAGCTGAAATAGTTCACGATGGTTATTTCTCAAAAGATAAAAAAAGAAATAAAAAAACAGGAAAAGATTATTATGAGGAAAAAGATACCAAAGGAAACACTGCTTCAGATAATGAAACATTTAATAAAATAATGAAAGAAAAAGAAAAATTATTAAGTTTTAAAGAACCACTTTCTTTTATATTTTCACATTCAGCTTTAAAAGAGGGTTGGGATAATCCAAATGTATTTCAAATTTGTACTTTAGTTGAAACAAAATCAGAAATGAGTAAAAGACAAAAGATAGGGAGAGGTCTTAGAATAGCTGTAAATCAAAATGGTGAAAGAGTAAAAGGATTTGAAGTTAATACATTAACAGTTATGGCTAATGAATCTTATGAAGAATTTGCAGATGGGTTACAAAATGAAATAGGAAAAGAAGAGAATGTTAGTTTTGGAATAATAGAGGAATTTATATTTTCTAATATTGTTATAGAAATAAAGAATGGAAAAGAAGTTTATTTGGGACATGAAAAATCTAAAGAGCTATATAATCATTTAATAGCTAATGATTATATAAATGAAAAGGGAGTTCCTGAAGATAAGTTAAAAACAGCTTTAAAAACAGATACATTTGAAGTTCCAAAAGAATTTGAAAGTTTTAAAGAAACAATAGCAAAGAAAATAAAATCTTCAGTAGGTAAATTAACAATAAAAGATGCTGATAAAAAAGTGAAAGTTAAAATAAATAAGGAAGTTTTCTTAAGTGAAGAGTTCAAAGAATTATGGGATAAGGTTAAATATAGAACTACTTATTTTGTTGATTTTGATGAAGAAAAATTGATAAAAAAATGTGTTGAGGGCTTAGATGAAGAAATTTATATATCAAAAGTTAAAGAAACTTATTCTAAAGTAAAACTAAAACTTGAAAAATCAGGAGTAAATTTAGGACAAATTTCAGGGGTAGAAGAAGAGTTGAAACATATAGACTATAATTATAGATTACCAGATATTCTTTCATATTTGCAAAATGAGACTAATTTAACAAGAAAAGCAATCGTTAAGATTTTAACAACAAGTAAAACTTTAAATGCCTTTAAAAAGAATCCTCAACTTTATTTAGAACAAGCAACAGATATTATAAAAAGAATAATGAAAAGTTTTGTTGTAGATGGAATAAAATATGAAAAACTAGGAGAAAGTGAATATTATTGCCAAGAATTATTTGAAGATAAAGAATTAATTGGATATTTGAAAACGCAAGCTAATGAAAACGGAAATTTAATAGAAAGTAAAAAATCTCCTTATAATTATGTGGTTTATGATTCTAGTACAATAGAAAATCCTTTTGTAGTGGATATGGAAAAATCAGAGAATGTTAAGTTTTATGCAAAGCTTCCCTCTTGGTTTAAGATAGATACTCCTTTAGGTTCTTATAATCCAGATTGGGTAGTACTTTTAAATGAAGATTTATCAGAAAAATTATATTTTGTAATAGAGACAAAGGGAACTAATTATATATCAGAATTAAGAATAGATGAACAGAATAAAATTAAATGTGCGAGAAAACATTTTGAAGCTTTAGGTACAGGAGTAGAATATAAGGCTCCAATAAAAAGTTTAGGAAGTTTTTTTGATAAAATTTAAATAATAGATTCCGTTAATTGTTTAAATGATTAACGGAATTATATAATTTAAAATTAAAGAAGGGCATATAATCATGCGAACATGAATATATCCCCTCCGGTTTCGGTAATTAATTTTATCAAAATAGATATGTTTTGTAAATATAAATTTTAATTAATATGATAAAAGGGAGTGAAATATGGCTTATGGGAAAACTATAAAGATATTTTTAATGGATGGGGAATCTAGTGGAAAAGCTTCTTGTGAATTATCAAATTGGATGGGAAGAGTCTTTAGGATACCTAGAAATTTAGTGAATAAATCAAATATAAAAGAAATAGCTTTAACAGGAGTCTACTTTTTAATAGGTTATGATGAAGAAACTAATAAGAAAAGTGTATATATAGGAGAAGCTGAAAATATAGAAGAAAGATTGAAACAGCATCTTAAAGAAAAAGATTTTTGGACAGAATGTTTATTTGTTATAAGCGATAGAAATAATTTGAATAAAGCTCATATAAAATATTTAGAAAATTCTTTTTATAATTTAGCAATAAAGTCAAATCAATATAAAGTTATAAATAAAAATGAACCGTCAAAATCATCAATATCTGATGCTGAAGAAGCTGAAATGGTTGAATTTATAGATAATACAAAAATTTTAATTAATACTTTAGGTTATAAAGCTTTTGAACCTTTAGTTTCTGAAGAAAAATTAGAAAAAGAAACTGAAGAAATTTTGTATTTAAATTATAAAAATATAAAAGCTAAGGCATTAATGACTAGTGAAGGATTTGTTTTATTAAAAGGAAGCCAAATTATAGAAGAAGTGAAAGACTATATTCCAAATGGATATAAAGCTCTTAGAATAAAATATAAAGATAAAATTAAAAATTTAGAAACTATAGAAGATCTACTTTTTAATAGTCCTAGTGCAGCAGCAGTTTTTGTAACTGGTAAAAATCAAAATGGACCTAAAATGTGGAAAAATAAAGATGGGAAAACATTGAAAGAATTGGAAGAAAATTAAGAAGAGATAGTTGCTTAAGGGTTGTAATTACATATCGTTACAAAATAAGAAGGGCCTTGTGATTGGCTAAATAAGAAGCTGATTACAAGGTCCCTTTGTGTTTATATAGGCGAAAAAAGATGCTCTAGAAGGCACTTAATAAGCCTACCAACCCTATTTGTAAGTTCTTTATTTTTAAAAGTTTAAAATCAAAAAAATCTAAAAATAGTGAAAAAAGCATAAATGTTTACCGTAATATGTACAAAAATACTTATAAACTAGTATAAATCAAGTTTTTTAGAGGTTAAAATTAAGAAAATATGCTATAATAACTTAAAAAATATAAAAGGCAATATAGAAGCTGAAAAATAACTTATATACAGGAGATTTTATGAAAAGAGAATTAAGAAAAAAGGAAATTATGGCAGCAGCTAGAAAGATAATAATTGAAAGAGGTTATAAAAAGACTAGCGTTCAAGAAATAACAAATGAAGTAGGGATAGCTAAAGGAAGTTTTTATACTTATTTTAAATCAAAAAGTGAATTAGTTGTAGCTTTAATATTAGATAGAATATCAAATATTAAAGAAAAAAATCAGTTGATTTTAAAAGATGAAATTTCTTTAACCAATGCCTTTGAAAAGTATGCTTATAATGTTACTAGAGTACCCATAGAAGATCCTGAATTTTTTATTATAATGATGAAATTGTTTGAGTGTAGAGAAGACTTAGAAAAAGGAGTTAGAGAAGAATTATTTTCTATGCGTTTGAGAAGAGGAAATTTTATAAGATTAATTTTAAATAAATATAAAGAACAAATAGATATAACAAAAGAAGAAGAAATTGAAAGATATGTGGGAATGATAAGCGGTTTAGTAGATACTTATTATGAAAATGTTGTTGTCCCATTAGTTAGTAAAAGTGAGATTATAAGTGTGGAAGAAACAAAAAAATTAGTAAAAAAAATAGATATAGATTATGAAGTTAGCTTTATGAAAAAATGTATATTAAAATTAATACTAAAATAAATAGCAGTAATTAATAGAAAAGCCTTGTTAAATCAAGGCTTTTTTTTGATATATATTGAAAATATTTATAAATAATTGATAAATTAATATAAAAATATGGTAGAATAAAATGGATTTTTTTAAATATATTAAATTAAATACATAGGGGTGAAAAATGAGGAAAAAAAGGAATATAAGTTTTTGGATGAGTATAGTCGTTTTAGGTGCTTTGTTTATAGCTGGATGTTTTATTTCATATAAAGGCTATGAAACTTTAAGAACTCCAGAAAAAGTTTCAATATTAAATTTAACAAAGAATAATAGTCAATCTTTTTCTGGAGAACTATTATTAGATAATCAGAAAAAATATGTTCAGGAATTACTAAAAGACGAATTATTAAAAAAAGAAATAAAAGATAATAATGTTATTTATATTAAAAATAAAAATTTTTCAGATAATGAATATTTTTTAATGTTAATGTCATTATTATTTATTTTAACTCTTTTGATAAGAGTTGTAAGAGACAAGAAAAAATTATCAGATTTAAAGAAAATAAAAGAGATATTTCAAGATGGAGATAATAATTTTGAAAATATAAATGAAAATATAAAAAATATAAGTATAGAATCTAATCTAGTAAGCCGTTGGAAAGAATATATAGAAACTTTATATTTAAAAGAGAATAAAAGATATCAGACAATAGATGCAGAAGAAATATTTAATTTTGATATCTTATATAAAGAACAAATAAGATCAAGATTCTTTCTATATATTCCACAAGCATTAGTTGGAATAGGAATGTTAGGAACATTTTATGGATTAACTAAGGGGTTGTCTCATTTAAATTTAAGTAATATTCAAGGAATTCAAGGAAGTGTTGGAGAGCTTTTAAGTGGTGTTAAAACAGCTTTTTATACAAGTTTATTTGGTTTATCTTTTTCTTTAGTATTAACTTTTTTTTATCATATTTATTTTGGAGAAATAGAAAAATCTATATTTAATTTAAAAAATATAATTAATGAAAAATTTCCTAAAAGAGTAAAAGATAAAGTTTACGATGAAATTATGGAAAAATTAAGCTCTATAAGTGAAACAAATAAAGAAACAAGTGGATTACTAGGAAACCAAATTGAAAAAATAGGAGTTTCAATGACAGAAACTTTAGGTAAATTTTCAAATAATATAGGAAGTGATTTTAAAGAAACATTAACATCAGCTTTTGATAATGTATTTAGTGAAAATTTTATAAATGGAATGCAGGAGTCTTTAAATCAAACTTTAGAAATATTTAAAACTAATTCTGATAAAATGTTAGAATTTAAAGATCAAATGAATATAGCTGTTATGGAATTAAAAGAGTTAAAAGATTCTTATGTTGAAGCTATAAAAGATAGCAAAGAAACTAAAGTAGAGTTTAAAAGTATGTTAGATCAATCAAATGAAACAACTAAAGAATTATTGGAAAATATAAATATAAATTATAAAGAAAATAATGAAAAAATAGTATCTCAATATGAAGCTATACATTTAAATTTAGTATCTGCATGTGAAAAAATACAAAATATTTCAGCTGATTATGGGGTTTTTGAAGAAAAAACTAAAAATATAGCAAAAGAAATGACTGATATTCAGGATAATAATTTAGAAATTTTAAATAAAAATGAAATATTTGTTGATGAAATAAAAGAAGTTTTAGAAGAAGTTAGAAGTAATAAAGAAGCTGACATAGAACTTAAAAATTTATGGACATCTTACTGTGAATCTTTTAAAGAAGTAAATAGTAATTTAGATAAAAATTCAAAATTATATAAAGAAAATTTAGAACAAACATCTTTAGAATTTAGAGAGATAATAAAAAATATATCAGAACAATATCAAACAGTTATAAAGGATCAAACAGTTGATTATACAAATGAAATAAGAAGAGGTTTATCAGAACTATTTAAAGATTATGATTCTAACTTAGCTTTAGTTGTAGATAAATTTAATGGAGTATTGCAAGTATTCCAAGATAAAATGCAGTATTTTTCTGAGAATTTAGCAGAGACTAAAAATACAATTGGTAAAACATCAGAAACTTTTGAAAGTTATGACTCAAATTTATCAACTATAGTAGATAAATTTAATATTACTTTAAATAATTTTGAAAATAAAATGCAAAAATTTACAAATAGTTTATTAGATACAAAAGAAGTATTAGTTAAAGAATTCCAAGAAGAAAAGAGATTATTAAATGAAAAAGTAGAAGAAATAAAAAAATCCAATTAAATTTAGAGGTGTTATAGATGCGTAGAAGAATTAGAAAATCCTCAGGAGAAAATTCAAATTATTGGATGTCTATAGGGGATTTAATGGCAGGAGCTTTAATAATATTTATTTTATTATTTGTTTTGCAAATATTAGATATAAATAAAAAAATAGAAGATGGAGAAAGAGCAAAAAAACAAATAAAAAATTTGCAAAATAAAATAAAAGTTTTTGAAAGAACTACAGGTGTAAAAGAAGAGATAATAGCTAAATTAATGAAAAAATTTAAAGAAGAAAACTTACATGTGGATATTGATAGCAAAACAGGTAATATTAAATTAGATGATAGTATTTTATTTAATTTTAATAGTGCAGAGTTAAAACCAGAAGGAAAAGAATTTTTAAAAGAATTTATTCCAAAATATGTTTCAGTATTATTATCAGATGAATTTAAAAAGAGTGTAACTCAAATTATTATAGAAGGACATACTGATAATAAAGGAATGTATCTTTATAATTTAGATTTGTCACAAAGAAGAGCTTTTGCAGTAGTTCAATTTATATATAGTGGTAAGATTCCTTATTTTAAAGGAAAAGAAGAGTTAAAAAAAGTTATAACTGCTAATGGAAGAGGAAAGATGAAATTAATTTATAAACCTAATAGTAGAATCGTAGATAGAAAAAAAAGTAGAAGAGTAGAATTTCAGTTTAGATTAAATAATGAAGAATCTATAAAAATGATAAAAGATTTATTGAAAAGTGAAGTGAGCTAATGAGAAGGGTAGAGATTAGGTGGAATAAATATAAATGTAAAGAATTAAAAAAAATAGCTAGAAAAATCGATGTACAGTGGAAAAGCTTAGCTTATAAAGCAACTTCTGTTGATTTACTGATGATAATAAAAACTATTTATAAAAAAGAAAGAATAAATAAAACTTCTTTGTTTTCTATTTTATATAATTTACCAAATACAAAGGAAATATTTGAAGAGGAATATAAACAGGAATTTAAATTATTTTTAGATAAGGTTGCAGGACTTTTAAGATTAGATGAAAATATTGTTTTGGATTCTCAAATTATAGAATCATTATATAATAATATAATCAACTTTTTTACTAATGAAGAAATTATAGAAAGAATATTTAAAATTTCAGATTTATCATATATTCATGAGGAACAATCTAATTTACCAAAAGTTAATATATTTATGCAAGTTAAAAATTCTAATAAAAGTATTGTAGATTTTTTTGAAGAAAAATTTTATAAAATTATTAAATCAGAAAATTTAGATATAAATGATTTTGAAATAGATTATTATATTTCACGAACTACTAGTGCTTTTAATTTTATATTTAGAAAATTTTTATTAAAAAGATTATGTAACATGTCTTTTGAAAATGATTTTTTAAACAATAAAAAAATATTTGATTTATTTAAAGAAACTTTGACTAATTTAGTTGAAAAAAAAGAAATATATAAAATGATATTATATTTCTATAAAAATATATCTATTGATAAGTATCCAAATATTTGGTTTATGGATATGTATGAAAAATTAGGAGAAATAGATAAGGATGATAGAGATTATACAGGGCATTGGGAAGATTTTAGCGATGAAGAAAAAGAGACATTTAAAAAATGGATGTTAGGAGAAAAATTAGAAAAATTCTTTACAAGAGAAGTAAATGAACCTGAAAGAACAGAGTTTTGGAGAAGATATATTGATTATTTAGATAAAATAGATTTTTTTGGAGAATTAGGTCAAGCTATTGTAATGGAATTTAAAAATCATACAATTATTGAATTTGGGAAAAAAGGAAATGCGAGCTATGTTTATTCTAAAAATGATTTAAGTTTAAAAGAAATAAGGAATAAACAAAGATTTAGAACTCTTAGTATGTGGACACTTAAGAATTCAGATAATCCAATAAAACTAAAAGCAACTAATATAAAATATGGATGGAATCATTCAGGAGATTGGCAAGAAAACTTCAAATATAAATTAAGTCAGTTAGGTTATAAATAGGAGGAAGTATGGGAGTATTAAATTTATTGAAAAATGTTTTTAATATATCAAAGGAAGAAAAATTAACTTTTAAAAAACATTTTGAAAAGGAAATTATAGAATTAGAAATATTTCAAGATAATAAAAAAAGAGATGTTAAAGTTTTTAAGAGTAAAGCTTATGAATATTTATTAAAAACAGAAATATTTATAAATTTAGAAGATGATAGTGAACTTAAACTTCCTTATGAAAATATATATCTTTTAGAAAAAGAAGCTATAGAGTATTTAGAGTTGCCTAAATTTTTTAATGGAATATTGAAAATAGAAAATGAAGTTAATTTTTTTAATTCTAATGGTGTAAAATTTAATTATAAGTTTTATGATGGAGAAAATGAATATAGGTATTATAGAAAAAATATAATTTTAAGAAATGTTGATGATAAAAAATTTTTTTTAATGGAAAATGATTATAAATTAATTGATGAAATTAATAGTTATAATAATGATAATATTAGAAATAAAGATCAAGGAGAACAGTTCGAGATTGTTAATAAAATAAATAAATTAAAAAAAGAAAGAGATATTTTATTAAATAAAGATATTTTAAATAAAAAAAACATAGAATCGATAAATAAAATTGAAATTGATTTTAAAGAACTTGAAAATCAAGATAATCTAGAAATTGTACCGGTTTTAAAAGGGATAGAAGGAAATGAAGTTAGTGAAAAAATAGATAAAGAATTTAAAGAACAATTTAGAAATATTAAGATGCCTAAGAAAGTTTATACTGTAGAAGTTGAAGGAAAAAAATATGAAATTGTTTTAAATAAAAAAATAAAAGCAGCTTTAGATGTTATAAAGTCAGAATCTAATAAAATTAGTAAAAGTGATTTTTTAAAAAAAACTAGTCCGATTTTTCAGAATGAAAATATGGATATAGAAGAATTAGAATATAACTATGGACCAAGAGTAAAAGGTTTAGGTTTTTTAAATTATAGGGCTACAGCTCCTCTAAATAATTCTGATATTGAGTGGTTTAATGAAGAACTTCCTTATATAGATACTACAGATGGAGAACAGATAAGGCTTTCCCCAAAAGATCTAGATTATTTAGATGAAAAACTAAAAGAAAGTGAAAAAAATCAAGATGATGTAGTTTTAGAATTTGATACTGAAGATGGACAAAGATCAATTATTATGTCTAGTGACAATATAAAAAATGAAATAAAAAAGATAAATGATTCTATAAAGGAAGTTATTGATTATAGTAAATTAAATGATATAAAAAATTTACAAAAATTAATGAAAGATAATAAAGAAGATTATGTTGAATATAAAGGAAATTATGTAAAACAATTTGATGATGATGAATGGTTTAATGAAATAATTGAAAAATTATCAAAGAAAGAAGATGAAAAAAAAGAGAAAGAAAAAGAAAAAGTTTTATTATTAAAGGATAATCTTGAAAGTATTGAATATATTGAAAAAACTGAAGAAAAAATATTGGAAAATGAATATGAGGCACCTAAAAATTTAAAAGAAAATATAGAGCTATTACCATATCAAAAAGAGGGAGTAGCAGTATTACAAGAATTATATAAAAAAAATAAAATAAATGGAATTTTACTTTCAGATGATATGGGCCTTGGGAAAACTTTACAAATTTTAACTTTTATGGGATGGTTAAAAGAGAAAAATCAATTGGGAAATTCTTTAATTGTAGTTCCTAAATCTTTAATTTTAAATTGGTCTAATAAAACATCTATTGAAGCTAGGCAAGGAGAAATAGAAAAATTTTTCTTAGAGGATACATTTTCAGTTAATATAATTTCTGGAAAATTATATTATAATGATATTGAAAAAATAAAAAATTCAGATATAAATATAATTTCTTATGAAACTTTAAGAATAAATCAAGTAGAATTAGGTAAAATTAAATGGGAAGTTATGGTATGTGATGAGGCTCAGAAGATAAAAAATCCAAGAACTCTTACGACAACAGCTATAAAATCTCAAAATGCTAATTTTAAAATTGCGTGTAGTGCTACTCCAATAGAAAATACCGTTTTAGATTTATGGTGTTTAGTTGATTTTTCAAAACCAGGGTTACTAGGTTCTTTAAAAGATTTTAAGAAGAAATATTTAATAGATAGTAAAAAAAATACAGATGAAGAAGAATTAAAAAAAATAAACGATGATTTAAAGTTAAAACTGGGATCTAATTTTTTAAGAAGAATGAAAAGCATATTAAATACTCAAAAAAAATCTTTTCCAAAGAAAATAATTAAATATATTAATGTAGATTATTCAAAAAGGCAATCGGAATTAATGATTAAATTTAATGATTTAAGATTAAATTCTCCTTATGTACTTCCTTTAATTCAAGGGATGATTATGTTATGTAGTCATCCAAGATTATGTGATAAAGATGAAAAATTGGATTCTCCAAATGAAATATTAATGGAAGAAAGTTCAAAATTAGAAATTGTTAAAGATATTTTAGAAAAGATTAAATTAAAAAATGAAAAAGTTATAATTTTTACAAAATATAAAAAGATGCAAAAAATATTATCTTTACTTATTAACGATTGGTTTGGTAAATATCCAAGCATTATAAATGGAGAAAGCGAGACTAATAGAAGAAAAGAATTATTAGATGATTTTACTAATAGCCAAGGTTTTAATATTATGATATTATCTCCAGAAGCAGCAGGAGTTGGTCTAAACATAGTTGCTGCAAATCACGTTATTCATTATACAAGACACTGGAATCCTGCTAAAGAGGAGCAAGCAACAGATAGAACTTATAGATTAGGACAAAAGAAAGATGTGTATGTATACTATCCTATGATAGCTGAAGAAATAAAAAAAAGGGAATTAGAATTTTTAAATGAAGATGAATGGATAGAGTCTGATAATTTTAATTTTAATAAAAATAGTTCACCTGAAGAAAAATTAAATAAAATTATTTTAAAGAAAAAAAGACTATTAAGAGATTTTTTCTTAGCTGCCAGAATAGATATGGAAGAAAATGATTTTGCAGACTTTAAAGAAGAAAAAGTAAAAGATAGACTATCTTTAGATGCAATCGATATGATGAGCTGGGAATTATTTGAAAGTTTTGCATTAATTATTTTAGAAAAATATTATAAAGAAGCAAAAAGTGGATATTTAACAAGAATATCAAAAGATTTTGGAGTGGATGGTCTTATTTTAGGGGAAAAGAAAATAGCCATTCAAGCAAAACAAACTAGTAATAAAATAGGTGATTTTGCATTAGAGGAAGTTATAAAAGGAAAGAGAGTATATGAAAAAGAACTAAATATTTCTTTAGATAAAGTAGTTGTAATTACTAATGGAGAAGCAACTTCAACTTTAAAAAATGAAAAAAGTCAAAATATTGAAATTTTTGATAGAAGAAAGCTGGCTAAATTACTTAATGAATATCCTATAACAAATGAAGAAATTATAAAAAAAAGTGTAGAAAGATATACAATTTCAGATCTTAAAAATTTAATTTAAATTATACCAAGGAGGAGAAAGTATGAAAGCATTGTTTATATATTATTCATATGAAGGAACTACTGATAAAATAGCAAAAGCTATGGGGGAAGAAGTTGATGGTGATTTAATAAGATTAGAAGTTAAAGATGAGAAAATTTATAAAAATAAGCTTTTAAAATATGCTTGGGGAAGTATAGAAATTCTTAATAAAAAAAATATAAAAATACAAGATATAGATATTAATTTCAAAAGCTATGATATTATATTTATAGGTACACCAGTTTGGGCAGGAACTTATGCTCCAGCTATAAGAACATTGTTTGAAAAATATGATTTTTCAAATTTAAATGTTGCATATTTCTATACAGATTTAGGGGGAGAAGGACATATTGATAAAAGTTTTAAAAAAGCTTTAAAAAATTCTAAGATAAAAGGAAGTTTACATTTAGGAAAAGCTAGTAAAGATATGGAAACTTCTTTGACAAAAGCTGTATCTTGGATAAAGGAAATTAAATATTAATTAAAAAATAGAAAAAGTGGTATAATTTATATTAAGGATATATTTATACAATTAGATATCTTAAGTTTTAAAAGGAGGAAGTTATGTCAAAAGTAATATTATTAAGTGGAAGTCCAAATCCAAAAGGAAATACTATGCAAGTTTTAGATGAATGTGCAAAAGTTATAGAAAATAATGGAGTAGAAGCTGAAGTTATATCTATTGCAGGAATGAGAATTAAAGATTCTATGGATGTAGATGGTGGATATAACGATGGATTTGAAGAAATTATAGAAAAAATAAAGAAAGCAGAAGGATTAATATTAGCTTCACCTGTATATTGGGGGACTGCTAGAGCAGAAATGATGACAGCTATTCAAAGAATAGCAATGGCATCTTTAAAGGATAATAAATTTTTATCAAGAAAAGTTGGAGGACCAATAGCTATAGCTCGTCGTGGAGGACATACTTCAACTTTACAAGAAATGTTGATGTTCTATCTATATAATGATATGATAGTTCCTGGATCAACATATTGGAATATTGTTTTTGGAAGAACTCCTGGAGAAGCATTGAAAGATGAAGAGGGAATGGGTACAGTAAAACGTTTTTCTGAAAATGTAGCATTTTTAGTAAAAAAATTATATGATTAATAAAAAATAGGGGGAAAAGTGAGCGGGAAAATAAGAGCAAATATAAAGCCAGGATTAAGAGTAAAGGTTGTTAAAAAAGAAGATCAAAGAACAGGAAAATTAACAGAGGGTATAGTAAAAGATTTGCTAACTAAATCTCCAAAGCATCCCCACGGAATAAAAGTTAGACTTGAAGATGGAGTAGTAGGAAGAGTTCAAGAGATAATTGGGTAGATTTATGCTATTTATTTGGCTAAGAGTAAACCATTTTTGTAATTATCAAAAACTTAAATTGATTTATTTTTGATAAGGGTCTATAATTCATACAAAATAAAGATTTATTTTAATTTTTTACAGATTTTAAGGAGGCATAATATGGGAATTAAATTTGATTTTGTAGAAAAATTAGGGAATATTGGACAAGGCTCTAAAGGTTGGAAAAAGGAAGTAAATCTTATTTCTTGGAATTCAAGAAAAGCTAAATTAGATATAAGAGATTGGGATGAAACTCATGAAAAAATGGGGAAAGGTCTTACATTAAGCAAAGAAGAAGCTAAAAATTTAAGAGATTTTCTTAATGCAATTGATTTAGATAGTTTAGACTTTTAAAAAAATGTTTATAAACACCAGTTTTAGGTATAGAAAAAGCCCCTGCTTTTATTAGAAAAGCAGGGGCTTTTAATAAGGGTATATATATTTTATCTATGACGCCTAGCCATAAATCTTTCAGACATAATTTTGGGTTAATTTTTGAGCCCATCTTTATTAAGTATACCACATAAAATTAAAAAATTCTTAAAAAAAATAGAATTTTTCTAAGAATTTTAAAATATATATTTCTTCTTTTGTATTAAGAATGGTTTTTTCTAAAACTATATAAAAAAAACAAATACATCAAATTAAAAATTATTTATCTTTTTTAAAAGTAAGGTACCAATCAAGAGAATTATACTCATCAGATTTAGCTTTTTCAGCTATAGCATCTGCTTCTTTTTTACTTTCAGGTAAATGAATAATAACGTCATCTCCAGGAGTCCAATTACAAGGAGTGGCTATATTTTGTTCATCTACTTTTTGTAAAGACATTAAAGTTCTTTTTATTTCCTCAAAATTTCTTCCTGTTGAAGCAGGATAGAAAAGAATAGTTCTAACTATAGCATTTGGATCAATTATAAATACTGCTCTTACTGTTTGAGTATTTGCTGCACTAGGATGTAACATTCCATACAACTTAGAAACTTTCATGCTAATATCTGCAATTACAGGGAAATTAACCTTTTGTCCCTTGTAATCTCCATATTCCATGTTTTCAATACTTCTAAGCCAAGCTATATGACTTGAAAGTGAATCTATTGAAAGCCCAATAAGCTCAGTATTTATTTCTTTAAATTCTTTTTCCATAATAGCAAATCTCATAAATTCTGTTGTACAAACAGGTGTAAAGTCTGCTGGATGTGAAAAAAGGATTACCCATTTGCCTGAAAAATCATCAGGGAAATTGATTTTACCATTTGTTGTCATAGCTCTAAATGATGGAGCTTTTTCTCCTATTAAAGGAATTCTTATATCGTCCATATGTTCCTCCTAAATTTTGCTTAAATTAAGTTGTAACTATAAATATTAGACGATAAAAAAATTAATTTGTTTAAAAAATTTCAATATAAATGAAAGCAGTTGACAAAAAGCTTTAAAGATACTATACATAAAGTAGATAATAATTGTAAAATATGAAAGGAGAATAAAGGAGGGTGGAAATGATAAAACATAAGGCAAAAGAATATAAAGATTATGTAATTTCTTTGAGAAGAGAAATACATATGAATCCAGAACTAGCATGGGAAGAAAAGGAAACATCCAAACTTATAGAAAGAGAACTAAAGAAGATGAATATTCCTTATGAAAAAATGGCAAAATATGGAATAGTGGGAGAAATTATTGGAAAAAGTGAAGGGAAATGTATTCTTTTAAGAGCTGATATGGATGGAATTCCAGTTGAAGAAAGAACGGGAGTGGATTATAAATCTAAAAATAGAGGGGTTATGCATGCTTGCGGTCACGATGGGCATACAGCTCAATTATTAGGAGCTTTAAAAATTTTAAATGAAATGAAAGACAAAATAAAAGGAAAAATTAGATTTGCGTTTCAACCAGCAGAAGAAGTAGGACAAGGGTCTATAAAAATGATTCAAGAGGGAGTATTAAAAGGTGTAGATTCAGCTTTTACAATTCATTTATGGGGAGATCTTCCAGTTGGAAAAGTTTCAATAGAACCTGGTCCAAGAATGGCTTCAGCAGATAATTTTGAAATAAGAATTATAGGAAAGGGAGGACATGGTTCCATGCCTCATCAATGTATAGATCCTATAATTGTAGGCTCTACAATTGTAACAACTATTCAATCTATAACTAGTAGAGAAGTCAATCCAAATGAATCTGTAGTAATAACTGTGGGAAGTTTTAATGCAGGAAATACTCATAATGTAATTTCAAATGAAGCAAATTTAAAAGGTACTTCAAGATGTTTTAATAATGAATTAAGAAAAGAAGTTCCTGAAAAAATAGAAAGAATAGTTAGAAATGTTTGTGATGCATATAGAGCAAGATATATTATGAATTATGATTTTTATCCAGCTCCAGTAATAAATGATGAAAAATGTTCAAAAATAGCTAGAAATTCAGTTATAAAATTATTAGGAAAAGAAGGAATTGAAAGATTAGAAAAAGTAACAACTGCAGAGGATTTTTCAGGATATTTAAGAAAAGTTCCTGGAATGCTTGCTTTTGTAGGAGTTAAGAATCCAGAAAAATCTTGTATCTATCCTCACCATCATCCTAAATTTAATTTAGACGAAGATGCTCTTGAGATAGGAACTGCTTTATATGCTCAATATGCAATAGATTATTTAAATAATTAAAAATCAGTAAATTAAAGTACCTATAATTATTTTATAGGTACTTTTTTATTGACAAATTATAAGGAAAAAGGTTATGATATCTTCTAACACTTAAGGAAGAGGAGAGTTTATGAAAACTAAGAAGATAGCAGGAAATATAGCAGGATTTACAACAGTATTTTTTTGGGGAATAACTTATATTTCAACAAAAGTTTTATTAGAAGTTTTTAATCCAGTGGAAATATTGTTTACAAGATTTTTAATGGGGCTGATATTTTTAGTTCTTTTATATCCAAAACCTTTAAAAATAAAAGATAAAAAACAAGAAATATATTTTGCTTTAGCAGGAATTACAGGAGTAACCTTATTTTATTTATTAGAAAATATAGCTTTAACTTATACCATGGCTTCAAATGTTGGAGTAATAAGTGCGCTAGCTCCATTTTTTACAGGAATAATAGGTTATATTTTTATGAAAAACAAAGAAAAATTAACTAAGAATTTTTTCATAGGTTTTGTATTAGCTTTGATAGGGGTGGGACTTATAAGTTTTAATGGAGCCACAACTTTTAAGGTTAATCCTGTTGGAGATTTATTAGCAGTATCTTCTGTTATTATTTGGGGAATATATGGAAATTTAACAAGAAAATTAGGAAGCTATGGATATAATACAATTCAAGTAACAAGAAGAACTTTTATTTATGGAATTATATTTATGCTACCAGCTTTGAAGTTTTTTGATTTTAATGTGCAAATTAGTGATTTATTACAATATAAATATTTATTTAATATGGTGTTTTTAGGATTAGGAGCTTCAGCAATTTGTTTTGTAACTTGGAATTATACAGTTAAAGTGTTAGGGGCAGTTAAAGCTAGTTTATTTATATACTTAATCCCAATTATTACAGTAATTACTTCTTTTATATTTTTAAATGAAAGATTAACATGGATGTCATTTTTTGGAATTATATTTGCTATATTAGGACTAATGATTTCTAACAAAAAAGAAAAGCTTTAAAAATAAAGGAATAAAGGTTATAATTAAGGTGTATCACTTTTATAAAGGAGAAAAGTTATGGGACTAAATATTAGAAATAGAAAATTATTTTATAGTTTTGTTACTATCCTTTTTTTGATGTTTTTTAAAATAAATCATGCTCAGGAAATAAATATAGGCTATTTAGATTTTAATAATTTTGTAGTTTATGATGAAGATGGTTTTAGGTCAGGTTATGTAGGAGAACTTTTTAATAATTTAGAAAAATCATCAAAAACACATTACAATTTAACCTATGGAACATGGAGAGAATTAGAAAAAAAACTAGATAATAAAGAATTAGATATTATTTTAGCAGGAAGGAAAGACAAGAAAAGATTAGAAAAATATGAATACTCTAATTTAGATATAGGAGTATCCAAGGGTATAATATATAGCTTACCAGATTCAGATTATTTCTATGATGATTTTTCAAAATATGAAAATAAGACTATAGGATACTATTGTCCTTCTTTAGTTGCTGATTTTAGAGAATATTTAAAAGAAAAGAAAATTAACTGTAAAGAAAAACAGTATTTTAGTAAAAATGAATTAAGAAAAGCTTTAGATAATAAAGAAGTAGACTTAATAATTATAGAATATATGAGATATGATAATGAATTAAAAAAAGTGGGAGAGTTTTCAACAAGACCTTTATTTGCAATTTCTTTAAAGGATTCAAGTGCTATGGAAAATTTCAATAAAGATTATGAGAAATTATTTATGAAAAAATATAATATCAGATCATATCTTTATGAAAAATATTATAAATCAAATGTTAAAAATAAATTTGTATTAACAAGAAAAGAATATGAATATTTAAATAAACTAGATAAGATAACAGTTGCAGTAAGAGATATGAAGCCTTTAAATTGGAAAGATAAAATAACAGGGAAGCCTACAGGGGTTTATATAAATGCTTTAAGAGAAATAGGAAATATGCTTAAAATTGATATTGAATTCATATTGATAAATAAAGATATGGATAAAAATGAAATACTTGAAAAATATGATTATTTTTTAGATTCTATTAAAGAATTATCTAAAGATAAGGAAGATTTTTTTACTGAAGATAGTATTTTTAAAATTAATTATGTTTATATAAAGGATAGAAATAATAATATTGATTTTGTAAAAAATCTTAATGTAGGAATGTTAAATAGTAATAAAGAAATTAGTAAAGCGATAAAGAAAAAAAATAAAAATTATAAAATTTTTTATTTTGAAGATGCTAAAAATATGGCAGATGCAGTTGTAAGTGGTTCTATAGATAAAGCTTTAATTAATGAAATGAAAATTCCTTATTTATTTAAAGATTTAAAATATAAAGATCTAACGACTATTTATTTAGAAGATATTTATGGGAATTTAAAATTAGTTAGTAAAAATAATAATCATTTACTACAAAGTTCTATAAATAAAGTTATAAATTATTTAGGACAAGATAAAATATATAGGGTTGCTTTATCTAATTTAGATGTAAATGATAATAGTTCAGTTATAAGTAACTTCTTTGAAATTTATGGATTAAAAGTAGGAATAATTATTTTAATAATAGTTTTATGGTTATTAATTTTATATATTTTACAAAGAAATAGAATCTATAAAAAATTAAGTGAAGCTAAACAAGAGGCAGAATATGCAAATAAAGCTAAATCTAATTTTCTAGCTAGTATGTCCCATGATATGAAGACTCCAATAAGTTCAATAATGGGAATGTCAGATTTTGGATTAGAAGAATGTAAGGGAAAGGAATGTAAATCTTATTTTAAACAAATAAAAGAAAGTTCTCGTTATTTATTAACATTATTAAATGATATTTTAGATTTACAAAATATTGAAAATGATAAAATTAATTTAGAATTAAAAAATGTTAATTTGAAAAAAATAATAGAAGATGTTGGAAAAGTTGCAGAATATAAGATTAAAGAGAAGGAAATAGAATTTCAAATTAAAAACTATAATGAAAATCATTTTATAAAAGTAGATGAAAAAAGATTAAAACAGATTATAATAAATGTTTTGAGTAATGCCATAAAGTATACACATTTTCAAGGAACAATTAGATGGAGAAATTCATTAGAAATTAAAAAGAACGGGAATTATATTTATACTTGTATTATTGAAGATAATGGAATTGGAATAAGTGAAGAATTCCAAAAAAATATGATGTATAAATCATTTACTCAAGAATATAATAAATTACTTAATAATAAAGGCGGAACAGGATTAGGTTTATCCATAACTAAAAAAATATTAGATAATATAAATGGGACTATTGAATGTATTTCAGAAATAAATAAAGGAACAAAATTTATAATAACTATTCCTTTTGAAAGGGCAAACAAAAGTGAAGCTTTAAAGTTAAAGGAAGAAAGTGAAAAGATAGAAACTAGTTTAAAAAATAAAAAGATATTAATTTGTGAAGATATTGAAATTAATAGATTAATACTTACAAAAATTTTAAATAGTTTAGGAATAATAGTAGAAGAAGCTGAAGACGGGAAAATAGCAGTTGAAAAGGCAAAAAAAAATAAATATGATGGGATACTTATGGATATTAGAATGCCTGTTATGGATGGATTAGAAGCAGCTAGAAAAATAAGAGAATTTAATACAGAAATTCCGATTATAGCTATTTCAGCCAATGTTTCTGAAGAGGATATAATTAAGTCTTTAGATTCAGGAATGGATGGTCATCTAGGTAAACCTATTGAAAAAAATAAATTAAAAAATATTTTAAAAAAATATTTAAAATAAAAAAATATAATAAAATTCTCTTTTAATTTACACTGTTCTGTATTATAATATGGGGTAGAAAATAGAGGTATAGGAGGAAAATAAATGGAAAGTTTATTAACAGTGCTATTATTTATTTTTGCACTAGCATTGATAATTTTAGTTATTATTCAGCCTGATAGAAGTCATGGAATGTCAGGAAGTATGGGAATGGGAGGATCTAATACAGTTTTTGGAGTATCTAAAGATGGTGGTCCTTTAGCAAAAGCTACAAAAGTTGTAGCAGTATTATTTATAATTACAGCACTTTTATTGTATCTATACTCATCAAGATAAAAACAATTGAAGACGTGTTATGTAGCACGTCTTTTTAATTGATATTTATTTTAAGGTGGTGATGAAAATTAAAATGCAAAACTTATTTCAGAATAATTATGAAAATGTAAAACCACTTTCAATGAAATTAAGACCTAAAGTTTTGGAAGAATTTATAGGACAAAAAAATTTAATTGGAGAAAATAAAATCCTTACTAATATTATAAAAAGTGGGAATATTAGTAATATGATATTATTTGGACCACCAGGTTGTGGTAAGAGTTCTTTAGGTGAAATAATTTCAAATGAAATAAATTGTAATATAGAAAATATTAATGCAACTACAGCTAGTCTAAATGATATTAGAGAAATAGTAGTTAAGGCCAAAAAAGAAATAGAACTATATAATAAAAGGACAGTTTTATTTTTAGACGAGATACATAGATTTAATAAAATGCAGCAAGATGCATTGCTTTCATATACTGAAACAGGTGTGCTGATTTTAATTGGAGCAACTACAGAAAATCCATACCATAATATTAATAACGCTCTTCTTTCAAGATGTTTAGTTTTTGAATTTAAAGCTCTTAACAGAAATGAAATAAAAGAAGTTTTAGTAAGAGGAGAAAAATATTTAAATAAAGAACTTCCTAGTAAAATAGAAGAAATCATATTAGATATTTCAAATGGAGATAGTAGAATAGCTTTAAATTATTTAGAACTTTACGTAAATAATTCTAATAATGAAAATAGTGAAAATATAGAGGAAATATTTGCTAAAAGAAAGGCTTCTTTTCATAAGGAAGAAGATAAATATAATATAATTTCTGCAATGATAAAAAGTATAAGAGGAAGTGATCCAGATGCAGCTCTTTACTGGATGGGTAGACTTTTATATGGTGGAGAAGATCCAAGGTACATAGCTAGAAGGTTAGTTATTTCAGCTAGTGAAGATATAGGGATGGCTAATCCAGAAGCTTTATTAATGGCAAATGCAGCCTATGCAAGTTCTGAAAAAATAGGAATGCCTGAGGTAAGAATAATTCTTGCTCACGTAGTTGTATATTTAGCAATTTCAAGTAAAAGCAATTCATGCTATAATGGAATAAATTCTGTTTTAGAAAATATTAAGGCAGGGGATATGCAAGAAGTTCCTATAAATATAAAGGATAAAAATATTGGATATAAATATCCTCATGATTATGAAGGAAATTTTGTACATCAAAAATATATGAATAAACACAAGGAATATTATAAACCAGGAAACAATAAGTATGAGAATCAAATTAGAGAAAAACTAGATAGATTATGGAAAAAAAGATAATTTAGGAGGAAAATATGAAATTAATAAAAGCAGTTAGAGGAACAAAGGATATTTTTGGAGAAACAGGTGCGAAATATGCTTATATTCATAGAATAGTTGAAGAATTATTTAATTCTTATGGTTATTCATTAATAAAAACTCCTATATTTGAAGAAACAGATCTTTTCAAAAGAGGTATAGGAGAGGCAACTGACGTTGTTGAAAAAGAAATGTACACATTCAAAGATAGAGGAGACAGAAGCCTTACTTTAAGACCAGAAGGAACAGCTTCAGTTGTAAGAGCATATTTAGAAAATAAAATTTATGCTAAAGAAGATTTATCTAAATTTTATTACATGGGGTCAATGTTCAGATATGAAAGACCTCAAGCAGGAAGACAAAGAGAATTTAATCAAGTTGGAGTTGAAGTTTTAGGAGAAGCTTCTCCTATTTTAGATGCAGAAGTAATTTCAATGGGTTATCATTTACTTGAAAAATTAGGGATTACAGATTTAGAAGTAAATATAAATTCAATTGGAGGAAATGAATCTCGTACTAAATATAGACAAGCTTTAATTGATTATTTATTACCAGCTAAGGAAGAATTATGTGAGGATTGTAAAAGAAGACTTGAAACAAATCCTTTAAGAGTTTTAGATTGTAAAAATGAAACTTGTAAAAAATATACAGAAAATGCACCTAGCATAATAGATTCTTTATCAATAGAAGAAAAAGAACATTATGAAACAGTAAAAAAATATTTAACTATGTATAATGTTCCATTTGTTGAAAATCCGAAATTAGTAAGAGGATTAGATTACTATTCTAGTACAGTATTTGAAATAGTAACTAATAAATTAGGATCTCAAGGAACAGTTCTAGGTGGTGGAAGATATGATAATCTTTTAACACAATTAGGTAATAAAGATATACCAGCATTTGGTTTTGCAGCTGGAGTAGAAAGAATGATGATGCTTCTTGGTGATATGAAACAAAAAGAAACTGATGCTTATGTTATTTGGTTAGGAGAGGAATCTCAAGAATATGCTATGAAAACAGCTGATGCTTTAAGAAAATCAGGAGTTAAATTAGCCATTGACTTTAATAAAAAAGGTATGAAAAGTCATATGAAAAAAGCTGAGAAATTAGATGTAAATTATGTTATCATAATAGGTGAAGATGAAATTAAAAATCAAACTCTTGTAGTTAAGAATTTTAATGATAGAACACAAGAAGAATTAACATTAGAACAAACAATAGAGAAGTTAAAAAAATAAAAATAAAGATAAATCTAAAGGAGAGGAGAATAGGATATGATATACAGAAGTCATAATCTAGGAGAACTTAGACAGGAAGATATAGGTAAGAAAGTTATATTATCTGGATGGGTTTCTACAAAAAGGGACTTAGGAGGATTAACTTTTATAGACTTAAGAGATAGAGAGGGGATTACTCAAGTAGTATTTGATATAGATGTTGCTTCAAAGGAAGTTGTTGAAACAGCTCAAAAATTAAAAACAGAATCAGTAATTAAAGTAGAAGGTGAAGTTAGAGAAAGATATAGTAAAAATATGAATATTCCTACAGGGGAAATTGAAGTTTTTGCTACAGAAATTACAGTTTTAAACAACTGCGAAACTCTACCTTTCCAAATGACAGATGAAGGATTAAATGAAAATATCAGATTAAAATATAGATATTTAGATTTAAGAAGACCTGAAATGATAAATAATTTAAAAATGAGACATAAAATGATTATGGCCATTAGAAATTATATGGATTCAAAGGGATTCATGGATGTTGATACACCAGTATTAACTAAATCAACTCCAGAAGGAGCTAGAGATTTTTTAGTTCCTTGTAGAATTAATCCAGGAGATTTTTATGCATTACCTCAATCTCCACAAATATTTAAACAATTATTAATGATAGCTGGAGTAGAAAAATATTTCCAAATAGCTAAATGTTTTAGAGATGAAGATTTAAGAGCAGATAGACAACCTGAATTTACTCAACTTGATATAGAAATGTCTTTTGTTGAGTTAAAAGATGTTATTGAAGAAATAGAAGGACTTGCTAAAACAGTATTTTCTGCTGTAACAGGGGAAAAAGCAGATTATGATTTCCCTAGATTAGAGTGGATAGATGCAATGGAAAGATTTGGATCTGACAAACCTGATACAAGATTTGGTGTTGAATTAAAAGATATCTCTGAAATTTCAAGAAATTGTGGATTTAAAGCATTTAAATCAACTGTTGAAAATGGAGGAATGGTTAAAGCAGTAGTAGCTCCAGGAGTTGCAGAAAAATTCTCTAGAAAAATTTTAGGGGAATATGAAGATTATGCAAAAACTTATTTTAATGCTAAAGGAATGGCTTGGATAAAACTTACTGAAGAGGGAGTTAAATCTCCAATTGCTAAATTCTTTAGTGAAGAAGAAATGAATGCAATAATAGAAAAAACAGAAGCTAAAGTTGGAGATGTAATAATGATAATTGCTGATAAAGCAAAAGTAGTTTACGCAGCTTTAGGTGCATTAAGATTAAAAATAGGAAAAGAATTAAATTTATATAATAAAGATGACTTTAACTTCTTATGGGTTGTTAACTTCCCAATGTTTGAATATGATGAAGATGAAGGAAGATATAAAGCTGAACACCATCCCTTTACTTCAATAATGGAAGAAGATATGGAAAAATTCCTAGCAGGAGATATGAACATAAGAACAAATACTTATGACTTAGTATTAAATGGTAGTGAAATTGGTGGAGGAAGTATAAGAATACATAATCCTGAAGTTCAAGCTAAAGTATTTGAAAAATTAGGATTAACTCCAGAAAAAGCTAAAGAAAAATTTGGCTTCTTCATAGATGCCTTTAAATTTGGAGCACCACCTCATGGAGGACTTGCTTTTGGAATTGATAGATGGTTAATGGTAATGCTTAAAGAAGAATCTATAAGAGATGTAATACCATTCCCTAAAACAAACAAAGGACAGTGTTTAATGACAGAAGCACCAAATAAAGTTGATGAAAGTCAATTAGAGGAATTATATGTATCATCTACATACGTTGAAGATGAAACAAGTTCTAAATAAGTATATTGAATTAAGATAAAATATATGCTATAATCCTGTTAAGAAATAAAGATTCTGGTCTATTCGTTATTCTTTAAGGTTTTGGGCCTATGGTCGCTCGGGGGTTGGCTCTGTTGCAGATAACTCAGATTAGTCACGACTGCTTAGGTTTTACGGACCCTGTATGTTTGCATTAACTGACTACCACTTAATGTTTTGGCGACCAAAACCGAGGGGAAGACGGTAGACCGGAATTATTTCTTTATAAGGACTTAGGTCCTTTTTTTGTTGTCAAAATAAATTAAAATGGAGAAAAATATGTTAAGAATAGAAAAATACATTGAAGAAATATTTATGCAAACTATAAAGACGCTTTATGGTGAAAAAGAGTTAAGACCTATTGAAATTTCAATAGCAACTAATGAAAAATTTGGAGATTTTCAAACAAACTTTGCTATGATGAATTCAAAAATTATAGGAGGAAATCCTAGAAAGATTGCTGAAAGCATAGTTGAAGCAATGGAAGAAAATGAAATAATAGAAAGATTAGAAATTGCAGGGCCTGGTTTTATAAATATATTTTTGAAGGATTCTTATCTAGGAAAATATATATCTAAAATGACAACTGAAAATTTTGATTTTCAAGAGCTTGATAAAACAGGTGAAGTTTTAATAGAGTATTCATCACCTAATATAGCAAAAAGAATGCACATAGGTCATTTAAGATCAACAATAATTGGAGATTCAATTAAAAGAATATTTAAGTTTTTAGGTTATACTACAGTTTCAGATAATCATATTGGTGATTGGGGAACTCAGTTTGGAAAATTGATTATAGGTTATCATAAATGGTTAGATAGAGCTGCCTATGAAAAAAATCCAATTGAGGAATTAGAAAGAGTTTATGTTAAATTTTCTCAAGAAAGTGAATCTCAACCTGAATTAGAAGATCAAGCTAGAGCAGAACTTAAAAAACTTCAAGATGGAGATGAAGAAAACTATAAATTATGGCAAGAATTTATTAAAGTTTCTTTAGATGAATATAATAAACTATATAATAGAATGGATATTTCTTTTGATACTTATTATGGAGAATCTTTCTACCATCCAATAATGCCAAAAGTTGTAAAAGAATTAGAAGATAAAGGAATAGCTGTTGAAGATCAAGGAGCAAAGGTTGTATTCTTTGATGAAAAAGAAAACTTATTCCCATGTATTGTTCAGAAAAAAGATGGAGCTTATTTATATTCAACTTCTGATATAGCAACAGTAAAATATAGAAAAGATAATTATAATTTAAATAGAATGATATACTTAACAGATGAAAGACAACAAGATCATTTCAGACAATTCTTTAAAATAACAGAAATGCTTGGATGGGAAGTTGAAAAAGTACATCTTTGGTTTGGAATAATGAGATTTGCTGATGGGATTTTCTCTACAAGAAAAGGAAACGTAATAAGATTAGAACAATTATTAGATGAAGCTAAGAAAAAAGCTCTTGAAATAATTAAAGAAAAAAATCCAGATTTACCTGAAGATGAAAAAGAAAATATAGCTGAAGTTGTTGGTGTAGGATCAATTAAATATGCTGACCTTTCTCAAAATAAACAAAGTCCAATAATATTTGAATGGGATAAGATTTTAAGCTTTGAAGGAAATACAGCACCTTACTTACAATATTCTTATGCAAGAATTCAGTCTATTTTAAGAAAAGCTAAAAAATTAGGTAAAGAAGTAAATGAAAATCAAGAAATTTTAATAAAAGATAAAGCAGAAAGAGCTTTATCAACTTTCTTAACTTTATTCCCAACTATGGTATTAAAGTCTGGAGAAAATTATAAACCAAACTTAGTTACAGATTATTTATTTGAATTAGCTAAGAAATTTAACACATTCTATAATGCTTGTCCAATATTAAATCAAGATGATGATCTTTTAGAATCAAGACTTTTATTAATAGATAGAGTTGCAAAAACTTTAAAAGATGGATTAGATTTATTAGGAATAAAAACTGTAGATAGAATGTAATAGAATATATAGGGGATGCTTATGTATAAAGTAGATTATCATATACATACTGAATTTTCAGGAGATTCAAAAGAAAATATAGAAAGTATGATAAAAAGAGCTATTGAATTAGGATTGTCTGAAATTGCTATAACTGATCATTTAGAATATGATTTGTTGTATATTGACTGGGATAAATGGACTATCAACTTAGATGCTTATAAAGAAACAGTATTAAGTTTACAAAAAAAATATAAAAATAAGATAATTATAAAATTTGGTATTGAACTAGGAGTACAACCTCAGACAAAGGATTATTTAGAAGCTATTGTTGATAAATATGATTTTGATTTTGTAATAGCTTCTAATCATTCTATAGATAAGATTGATTTGGCTTGTGGAATTTTACAAAAAGATAAGACGAGATATGAAGTTCAAAATTTATATTTTGAAACAGTATTAAAAAATATAGAAACTTATGATAAATTTAATGTCTTTGGTCATTTAGATTATGTTACTAGATATGGTGGCAGTGAATTTGATGGAATGGATTTAGAAGAACATAGGGATATAATCACAAAAATACTAAAGACTTTAATCTCTAAGGGGAAAGGTCTTGAAATTAATACTTCAGGATATAGATATGGTGAAGATAGAGTTTACCCAAGAATTGAAATATTAAAAAAATATTTTGAATTAGGGGGGGAAATTATAACTATAGGATCAGATGCTCATATAAGAGATCATGTTTTTAAAGATATGGATAAGGCCTATGAAATACTTGAAAAGTTAGGAGTAGATTATATAACAACTTTTGATAAAATGAAGCCTGTATTAAAAAAAATAAATTAAAAGAGAAATTAGTGTTGACAAATCAGCACTAATTTTTATTTTAGGAATATAATCTTTGTTTTTTTTTTAAGAATAGAATATAATATATTATATTCTATTTTTATATGAAAGGCTTATTTAATTTTATTAGGAGGTCCTATGTTTTATAAATTGTTAGATGCAAAAAAAACAGTTAAAGAATTTTTAAGGGATTATTTTGAAAAAAGAAATGCTGAAGAGGCCTTAACTTGGTTTTTTGAAGATTTAAAATATATAGGGAGTAATCCTGATGAAATCTGTGATAACAAGGAATCTTTAATTGAAATTTTTAAAATTGATATTGAATATTTTCCTTTTAATATGGGACTTTATATAAAAGAATTAACTGAAACTAAATTAACTGATAACATAAGCTCATTAGAAATTATTATTATTTTATATAGAAATAATGAAAAATTTAAGGTTAATGTTAGATATTCTATGGTTTGTAAAAATGATGGAAATGGTTATAGAATTTTATCAGCTCATTGTTCTTTTCCTGATGAATCACAAAAATATATGGAAAAAAAATTAGATAAAATATCTAAAGAATTAAGATTAAATGAGATTGTTTTAAAAAGCTCATTAGAACAAAGCAATATTTATTTTTGGGAATATGATATAGAAAAAGATATTTATATACCAGGATATAAATTACGTGAAAGATTTAATTTTCCTGAAAAAATAGAAAATGGATTTGAAAGTTTAATGAAGTTAAATATAGTTCATCCTGATAGTATTGAAAAATTTAAAGAAATGCATGGCAGATTAAGAGCTGGGAAAAAAAGCGTTTCTGAAATTATAAAATTAGTTTATGATGAGGATATTCAATGGAGAGAAATAAGATATCAATTGATAGAAGATAATATAGATAAAAGAATAAAAGCTATAGGAATATCAAAAGATGTAACTAGAGAGAAATCTTTAGAAAATATAATGGAAGGTATTTTATATTCAGAATTTGATTTTATAATTAAAATAAATTCTAAAAATAAAAATTATGAATTTTACACAGATAAAGATTATATAAAAAAATTAGAAATTAAAGATGGTAAAGATATTGAAAAAATATTTCAATATTTTTTAACAAAATATGTTAAAGAAGAGGAAAAAAATAGGTTTAAAGAATATTTCAATTTTGAATATATAGTAAAGAATATAAAAAATAATAGGGATATAATATTTTATTATGAAGGTTATGATAATGATGGAAATATAAGAATAAAAAAAATAAAGGCCTTTTATTTAAATAAATATAGTAATATTTTTTATGTTGTAAGAACAGATGTAACAGATTTTTATGAAAAGCAAAAAAATAATATAGAAGCTTTAGAACTAGCATTAAAATCAGCGGAAGCTTCTAAATTAGCAAAGTCTGAATTTTTGTCAAGAATGAGTCATGAAATTAGAACACCTATGAATGTAATAATAGGAATGTCAGAAATAGCTTTAGATGATATAGAAAATGAAAATAAAAAAGAAATAAAATCATATTTAACAAAGATAAAATCCTCTTCTGATTACTTACTTTCTTTAATTAATAATATACTTAAAATGTCAAAAATAGAAAGTGGTAAATTAATTTTAGATAAGAAAGTAATGAATATGGATGATTTATTTGAAGAAATAAGTTTAATGTCTTTAACTCAAGCTAAAAATAAAAATATTAGATATAGCTTTTATAAAAGTGAAAATTTAAATAGATATTATATTGGAGATGAAATAAGACTAAAGCAAGTTTTAATTAATATAATTTCAAATGGAATAAAATTTACAGATCATTTTGGAAAAGTAACTTTAAGTTGTGAAGAATTATACGAAAAAAATGGCTTAGCAAAATTATTATTTACCATTGAAGATACAGGATGCGGTATAAGCGAAGATTTTATAGAGCATATATTTGAACCATTTTCTCAGGAAGGTTTAGGAACAACTTCTAAATATGGGGGAAGTGGCTTAGGATTAGCAATTTCTAAAAATATAGTTGATTTGATGGATGGTAATATTGAAATAGAAAGTGAAAAGAATAAGGGAACAAAATTTAAGATTAAAGTAACATTAGAAACAAAGGATATAAATAAAGAAATAGAGAAAACTAAGAATAAATCTTTTATAAAAATTAAAAAAAGAGAAGAGGAGATATCTTTTAAAGGAGAAAAAATATTAATAGTTGAAGACCATGAATTAAATATAGAAGTAATGAAAAAATTACTTTCTTATAAAGGGCTAACATTTGAAGTTGCTAGAAATGGTTTAGAAGCTGTTCAAAGATTTCAATTGTTTTCAAGGGAATATGCTGCAATATTAATGGATGTAAGAATGCCTGTTATGGATGGATTAAAGGCTAGTGAACTAATAAGGAAATTAGGTAGATATGAAAGCAAAATAATACCTATTATAGCTGTAACAGCAGGAGCCTTTGAGAGTGAAAAAGAAGAAATTTTAAAATCAGGTATGAACGATGTTTTGACAAAACCAATAAATAAAGATGAATTATATGAAGTACTTTATAAGTACATATATTAAAAATAAAATTGAGGTGATTAGGTGAAATTTACAAAAATGCAAGGGGCAGGAAATGATTTTCTTTTATTTGATGGATTTAAATATAAATTAGAAGAAATAGTGCCTAAAATCAAAAAAATGTGTGACAGAAGATTTGGTGTTGGAGGAGACGGGATAATGGTTGCTCTTCCAAGTGAAATTTCAGATATAAAAATGTATTATTATAATAGCGATGGTTCCCAAGGTGAAATGTGTGGGAATGGTATTAGATGTTTTTCTAAGTTTGTTTATGAAAAGGGCATAATACCTAAGAAAGATAAATTTACAGTTGAGACTTTAGCAGGAGTTCAAAATGTAAGTTTAGAAACAGAAGATGGAAAAGTAAAAAAAATAGAAGTAGAAATAGTTAATCCTAAGTTTAATCCAGAAGAAATTCCTGTTTTAGTTGAAGGAGATAATGCTTTTAATAAAGAAATAGAAATAGATGGAAAGAAAATAGAATTTTCAACAATATATTTAGGAGTTCCTCATACTGTAATTGTTATGAAAAAAGAAGATGAATTTGACATCAATGATATAGGATCAAAAATAGAAGTACATCCAATGTTTCCTAAAAAAACCAATGTAAACTTTATTTATATTGAAAATAATAAGAGATTAAAAATTTATACATGGGAAAGAGGAGCAGGAAGAACTCTTGCATGTGGAACAGGATCTTGTTCTGCTGGTTTAGTTGCAAATAAACTAGGATTAGTTGATAAAGAGGTTGCAGTTATAACAGAGGGAGGAGATTTAAAAGTAACTATATTAGAAAAAAGTGTACTATTACAAGGAGGAGCTGAAATAACTTTTGAGGGGGAATTTTAATGAAGTTAGTACACAAATATACCAAGGACGGATTAAATTTATTAGGAGGTCACTGGGAGCCTTCTAACAAGGAAACTTGTATAGTTTTAATTCATGGTATATATGACAATATAATTGAAAATTGCTTTGCTCAACAAGTAGGAAGAGATTTAGCTGCTGCTGGTTATGGATTTATATTTTGTCACACAAGAGGGTACGGAGTTATAAATAGTATAATTGTAAAAAATCCAGTTACTGGAAAAAGAGAAAATAAAATAATTGGATCAACTTATGAAAAGTTTGCAGAAAGTATTTATGATGTGGAAGCTTGGATAGAAAAAGCAAAAGAATTAGGATATAAGAAAGTTATACTTGCAAGTCACAGTATGGGAGGATGTAAAAATTTACATTATATCTCTACCAAAGGAGATGCAGGAATAGAAAAATTCTTATTTATTTCCATACCAGATGCTGTGGGATATTTTAATAATTATGAAGTAAATAGATTGAAAGAAGCAAAAGATCTTGTGGAAAAAGGAAGAGGGAAAGAACTACTTTCTGAAAAAATAGTAGGTGGAATATTTCCAATCAGTGCAAGAACTATGTGTGGATTTAGAAGAGGAAGCTCAATAGATAGATTTCCTATAATGGATAATCCAGATGATTTTGGAATTCTTTCAAAAATTGAAAAACCAGTTTGTATGATATTAGCAGAACATGATAGTGTTATTGTTAAATCAGCAAAGGAAGATTTAGCTTTAGTAAAAAGTAAAATGAAAAATTGTTCTAATTTTTATACAGATATTGTAGAGGGAGCAACTCATAGATTTATAAATAAAGAAAAACAATTATCTGTAAAGATATTAGCTTGGCTTAAAAGTTTTGAAGGGTAGGAAAATAAATGAAAAATGAATATTTTTATGAAGTATATGATAAATATAAGAAAATAAGACCTAGTATAGAAAAAAGACTTGGAGAATATAGAGAGATTTGGGAAAAAGGAAGCAATGAAGATATTCATGCAGAATTATGTTTTTGTATATTAACTCCTCAATCAAAGGCTAAGAATGCTTGGAAAGCAATAACTAATATGAGGGAAGAAGGAGTATTATTTACAGCTCCTGCAGAAAAGTTAAGTGAATATTTAAATATAGTTAGATTTAAAAATAATAAAGCAAGATATTTAGTTGAACTAAGAGAGAAAATGACTGATGAAAATGGAAATATAATAACTAGAGATTTTTTTGATAGTATTCATACAGTTGAAGAAAAAAGAGAATGGATAGTTAAAAATATAAAAGGAATGGCATATAAGGAAGCAGGACATTTTTTAAGAAACATAGGTTTTGGTGAAAATTTAGCAATATTAGATAGACATATTCTTAAAAATATAGTTAAACTTGGAATCATTGAAGAAGTGCCAAGGACTTTAACAAAGAGATTGTATTTAGAAATAGAAGATAAAATGAGAGATTTTTGTAAAGAAGTAGAAATACCAATGGATCATATAGATCTTTTTTTATGGTATTTAGAAGCTGGGGAGATATTTAAATAAGCTTTTATTTGAAAAATACTAGCTACCGTGATATAATTTTTAAGATAAATTACGTATAAATAATGGAGGAAAAATGTCAAGAAATGCAACTGTAATTACTTATGGATGCCAAATGAATGTAAATGAAAGCGCAAAAATAAGAAAAATAATGGAAGATATAGGTTATAATATAACTGAAAATATAAATGAAAGTGATGTAGTTTTTCTAAACACATGTACAGTTAGAGAAGGAGCTGCAACACAAATATATGGAAAATTAGGAGAGTTAAAACAAGCTAGAGATGCAAGAGGAACTAAAATAATAATAACTGGATGTTTTGCTCAAGAACAAGGAAGAAAATTATTACAAAAATTCCCTTATATTGATATTATAATGGGAAATCAAAATATTACAAAAATACCTGAAGCTATAGAAAAAATAGAAAAAGCTCAAAAACTTAAAGAAGCAGGTAAATTAAGAGATAAGAAGTTAAAACATGTTGTTTTAACTGGATATGATGATGAATTACCTCCTAGAATAGATGCTGATTTTGATAATGATATAACTGCTTCAATGACAATTGGTTATGGATGTAATAATTTCTGTACATATTGTATTGTTCCATATGTTAGAGGAAGAGAAAAATATATTCCAATGGAACAACTAATTAATCAAGCAAAGGAATATGTAAAAAAAGGTTATAAAGAAATAATGTTACTTGCTCAAAATGTAAATTCATATGGGAAAGGTCTTTCAGAAAATGAAACTTTTGCTAATTTACTTCAAGGCTTAGCAGATATAGAAGGAGATTTTCTTATTAGATTTATTTCTCCTCACCCAAGAGACTTTACTGATGATGTAATTGATGTAATTGCAAAAAATCCTAAGATTGCAAGAAGTGTTCACGCACCATTACAATCAGGGTCAACTAAGGTTTTAAAGGATATGAATAGAGGTTACACTAAGGAACAATATCTTGCTTTAGTAAAAAAATTAAAAGATAGAATACCTGATGTTGCAATAACGACAGATATAATTGTTGGATTCCCTGGAGAAACAGATGAAGAATTTGAAGATACTTTAGATGTAGTTAGACAAGCTAAATATGATACAGCATTTATGTTTATGTATTCCATCAGAACAGGAACAAAGGCAGCAGAGATGGAAGGACAAATAGAAGATAAAGTGAAAAAAGAAAGATTACAAAAATTAATTGCTTTACAAACAGAAATTTCAGGAGAAACAAGTCAAGGATATCAAGGGAAAATTGAAAGAGTTTTAGTTGAGGGACCAAGTAGAAAAAATAAAGAAATGCTTTCTAGTAGAACTTCATCAAATAAAGTAGTTTTATTTAAAGGAGATTCTTCTTTAAGAGGAAAATTTGTAAATGTTAAGATTAACGAATGCAGAACATGGACTCTTTACGGAGAAATAATAGATTAATTATAAAATTAGAAAGGAGAATAGATTGGACCTAGAAAAGTTTTTGTTGAAGGAATTAATAGAAATATGTAAACAGTTAGGCATATATGATTCTTCCATAAAGAAAAAAAATGAATTAACAAAAGTATTAAAAGAACATATGGAAAAAAATTCTAATTATGTTATTGCTGAAGGAAAATTAGATGTAATGACAGATGGATATGGATTTTTAAGAGAAACTTCTGTTGGAAAAGATATATATGTTTCAAGTTCTCAAATAAGAAAATTTAAAATGAGAACAGGGGATCAAATAACTGGAGAAGTAAGAAAACCTATTGGGGATGAGAAAAACTATGCTCTAAGAAAGGTTTTATTTGTAGATGGAAGATTTACAAAAGAAGCAGAGTCTAGAGTTCCTTTTGAAGAATTAACTCCTTCTTATCCTACTGAAAAATTAAAATTAGAAACAAGTAGAAAAAATATTTCAGGAAGGATAATAGATATAATAGCTCCCATAGGAAAGGGACAAAGAGGTCTTATCGTAGCTCCTCCAAAGGCAGGGAAAACTGTATTAATAAGTAATATTGCAAACTCATTAATAGAAAATCATAAGGGTATTGAAGTAATAATATTACTTATTGATGAAAGACCAGAAGAAGTTACAGATATAAAAGAAAATGTTTTAGGAGCAAAGGTTTATGCTTCAACCTTCGATGAAGATCCTAAAAACCATATAAAAGTAACAGAGGAAATATTAGAACAAGCTAAAAGAAAAGTTGAAAATGGAAAAGATGTAGTAATTCTTATGGATTCTTTAACAAGACTAGCTAGAGCTTATAATATAGTAATTCCTTCTAGTGGAAAATTAATATCTGGGGGAATAGATCCAAGTGCTCTTTATTATCCTAAAAATTTCTTTGGAGCAGCTAGAAATATAAGAAAAGGCGGTAGTTTAACAATTATAGCTACAGCTCTTATAGATACAGGAAGTAAAATGGACGACATAATTTACGAGGAATTTAAGGGAACTGGAAATATGGAAATCCATTTGGATAGAAGCTTATCTCAATTAAGAATTTATCCTGCCATTGACATTCAAAAATCAGGAACTAGAAAAGAAGAATTATTAATAGATGCAAATAAGTTGCCAGTTATATGGAAATTTAGAAGATATTTATCTAGTTTAGATAAGAATTCAGCAGCTAAATATTTAATTAATCAAATAAAATTAAGTGAAACAAATGAAGAATTAATAAAAAGATATAAAAATATGGAGGAAAGGTCTTGAGTGTATATTTAAACGAATACGAAAATAAAAGCGGCAAACTAAAAAATAAAGACGTTAAGATCCTTGTTTTATTAACTGTAGTAATTAGTTTAGTTATAGGGTTAGTAATGCTTAGACCTTTTAGTAAAGAAGTTGTAAATTTGGATAAATTTGCAGATTATTATACTACTGATGAAGCTTTAGAAGATGGATATTTATTATTGAAAAGCAATTATTATTCAAATAAAATTGTTTATAATATTAAAGATCGTAAAATAGAAATTCCAGAAGTTAGTGATAAAGACAAGTTCCAAATGCCTGTAAAGAAAATATATAAGGTTGTTTCAGGGGATACATTAAGTGGCATTGCTGTAAATCAAGGTATTGCTTTGTCAGTACTTAGAAATAATAATCCTGGAGTAACAAGTAATTTAAGAGTAGGTCAAGAAATAATTATTCCTTCTATAAATGGAATTTATTATAAAGTTAAAAAGGGAGATTCTCTATATAAGATAGCTTATAAGTTTAGAGTTGAACTAGCTGACATCAAACTATATAACGAATTAGATAAAGAAGAATTATCAATAGGGCAAGAATTATTTTTAAAAGATCCTGATACAGATGTGTTAAATAATATTAATTCATTATTTAAAATGCCAGTTAGATATACAGGAATATCAAGTCCTTTTGGAAATAGATTTCATCCTGTTTTAAAAAGATATATTTTACATGCTGGAGTAGATTTAAGAGCAAGATATGTTCCTGTAAGAGCAGCAAGAAGTGGAACAGTTATCTATGCTGGTTATTCTAGAGGTTATGGAAAATTAATAAAAATAAGACATGCAGACGGATATGAAACAAGATATGCTCATTTAAATAAGATTTACGTTAAAAGAGGAACTAGGGTGAGAATTGGGCAGAATATTGCTCAAAGTGGTATGACAGGAAGAGTTACAGGGCCACATCTACATTTTGAAATTAGAAAAAATGGAAAACCTTTAAATCCTATGAGATATTTAGAAAGATAAAATATTATTATAAAATTTTAGAGGGAAGAGATTCCCTCTAAATTTATATATTTTTATAAATTATTAATTATATTGGAGGAAATTGTGGAAATCAGAGCTTTCTTAGAAAAAAAAGATGTAAAAATTAGTGTGGAAAGATACCTTATAAAAGCTATGAGTAATATGGCTATGGGACTTTTTGCATCACTTCTTGTAGGGACGATACTAAAAACTGTAGGACTTAAATTTGGAATAGAATATTTAGTTAAAGATGTTGCACCAATGGCTATGCAGATGACAGGAGCTGCAATTGGTGTTGCAGTAGCTTATGGACTTAACGCTCCACCTCTTGTTTTATTTGCTTCAACTATAACAGGAGCTAGTGGAAATGCTCTAGGTGGTCCAGCTTGTGCTTTTATTGCAACAATTGTTGGAGTAGAAATTGGTAAATTAATCTCTAAGGAAACAAAAATAGATGTAATATTAACTCCTGCTTTTACAATAATTTCAGGAATGCTAATTGGAACTGCAATAGGACCAATAATTTCAAAAGTTATGTGGACATTTGGAGAGGTTATTATGCGAGCTACTGAATTACAACCATTTTATATGGGTATTTTTGTTTCAGTTTTAGTTGGAATAGCTTTGACTTTACCAATCAGTAGTGCAGCAATTTGTATGATGCTTAGTTTAGGAGGGATAGCTGCAGGAGCAGCAACTGTTGGATGTTGTTCTCAAATGATAGGATTTGCAGTAATAAGTTTTAGAGAAAATGGTTGGGGAGGATTTTTTGCTCAAGGGCTAGGAACTTCCATGCTTCAAATGAGTAATATTATAAAAAACTGGAAGATATGGATTCCATCAATTTTAACTTCAGCTATACTTGGACCAGTAGCTACAATTGTTTTTAAAATGGAAAACAGTCCTTTGGGAGCTGGGATGGGGACAAGTGGTCTAGTAGGTCAGGTTACAACAGTTTCAGTTATGGATAAGGGACCGTCAATATATGTAATAATTTTATTTTTACATTTTATATTGCCAGGTGTAATATCATTAATTATAGCTGAATTTATGAGAAAGAAAAATTGGATAAAAGAGGGAGATTTAAGATTACATCTATAAATTTAAGGAGATAAAAATGAAAAAGACAAAGGAAATTAAGATAGGAAATATTTTAGTTGGGGGAGACAATCCTGTTATTATACAGTCAATGACAAATATCAAAACAAGTGATGCTGAAGGGACTATAAAACAAATTTTAGAATTAGAACAAGAAGGTTGCGAATTAGTGAGGGTTACAGTGAATAATGAAGAGGCAGCAAGAGCAATAAAAGAAATAAAAAAAAGAATAAATATTCCTTTAGTTGCAGATATTCATTTTGATTATAGATTAGCTATTATGGCAATAGAAAATGGTATAGATAAATTAAGAATCAATCCTGGAAATATAGGTAGCGATGAAAAAATTAAATTAGTTGTAGAAAAGGCTAAAGAAAATAATATTCCTATTAGAATAGGAGTTAATAGTGGTTCTGTTGAAAAGAAAATTTTAGAAAAATACGGGGAAGTAACAGCAGATGGTATGGTTGAAAGTGCAATGTATCATGTAGGACTTTTAGAAAAATTTGGTTTTAAGGATATAATTATTTCAATAAAAGCAAGTAATGTAAAAATGATGGTAGATGCATATAGAAAAATTAGTGATTTAGTTGACTATCCATTACATTTAGGAGTTACAGAAGCAGGAACAGCTTTCCAAGGAACAATAAAATCTGCAATAGGAATTGGAAGCCTATTAGTTGCTGGAATAGGAGATACTATTAGAGTTTCTTTAACAGAAAATCCAGTGGAAGAAATAAAGGTTGCTAAAGAAATATTAAAAGTTTTAGGTTTAAGAAAGGGTGTTGAAATAGTTTCATGCCCAACTTGTGGAAGAACAGAAATAGATTTAATATCTTTAGCAAAAAAAGTAGAAAAAGAATTTAAAGATTTAAATGAAAATATAAAAATAGCAGTTATGGGTTGTGTAGTTAATGGACCTGGTGAAGCAAAAGAAGCTGATTTTGGAGTGGCTGGTGGAAAAGGTGAAGGAATTATTTTTAAAAAAGGAGTCATTATCAAAAAGGTTAAAGAAGAAGACATTATAACAGAATTGAAAAGAATAATTGAAAAAAAATAATAAAAAATTAACTTTTTTGCAATATTCTATGTCAAATAAGTATGAAAAAATAAAATCAGGGGAGAAAAGAAATGGATTTTGATCAAATATATGATGAGTATTTCGATCGTGTTTATTACAAAATCCTCAGTTCAGTTAAAAATCCAGAAGATGCGGAAGATTTAGCCCAAGAAGTCTTTATAAGCGTATACAAAAATTTACATAAGTTCCGGGCAGATAGTAAAGTTTATACCTGGATATATAGAATTGCAATAAATAAAACTTATGATTTCTTTAGGAAAAAGAAAATAAATTTGGAGTTGAATGAGGAGATACTAAACATTGAAGAATCTGTAGATCTTAATGGATCTATGATTGTGGAAGAAAATCTAAAAAAATTAGATAAAAGAGAACAAGAAGTTGTTATTCTTAAAGATGTTTATGGATACAAGCTTAGGGAAATAGCACAATTAAAAGGTAGAAATATATCAACAATAAAATCAATATATTATAAAGCGTTAAAAAATTTAGAGGAGGATTAAAATGTCGCCAAAGGAAAGAGTTAGGGTTAATATATATAAACAATTACTAAAAGAAGAAAAACAAAAAAATAAAAGAAAATCTTATTTGTCAATTTCGGTTTTTGTAATAGGTATTTTTGCAGGTTCTATATATAATTTTGTTCCAAGTAACAAAATGCCAGGACTTGAGATCAAAACAACTTCTAATAGCGATGGCCATATTTTTCAACAAAATAATTCAATAGATGAATATTTTAATGGAAAATCAATATCAATGGAAAAAGAAGAGATAAAGGCTGACGAATACTTCTTAATGAACATGCAGGCATAATGGAGGCAGAAAGATATGAAAAAAGTTTATTTAATAATATGTAGTTTAATGATAGGAGCCCTATCTTACGGGTCAGATGCTCCTGTAAAAAATGGAAAAGCTCTAGGATTAATTACAGTGGAAGATTTTGCTAAAGTGGGAGTTCCTAAGGAAAAAGTAGTTAAGGCAAATGAAATTATAAAAAAATCGAAAAATAGATATGAATATTTATTGCTAGATAAAAAAAGTAAAGAATTAGAGATAAATAAATGCATATTAGAAGGTGTAGAAAATAATTGGGATAAAATTGATAAATTAATTGATGAAATTGGGGTCATAGAGGCTAAAATATTAAAGGATAGAATAAGAGCTCAGTATGAAGCCCAAGAATGTATAAGTCAAGAACAATATTTAAAAGCAAGAAACATAGCTATAGAAAGAGTAAGACAAGCAAAAATCACAGAAAATAACAAAACTCAAGCCAAATAACATGTAACACGTAATATATAACACACAAAAAAAGAAAGTTGATTTCAACTTTCTTTTTTTATTTATTTCACTTTATATTATTTTCTGGCCATTTCTTCTAATCTAGCAATTCTATCTGAAGTAGCAGGGTGAGTAGAAAATAAGTTAGCCATTTTTTCTCTAGAAGAAAGAGGACTTATAATAAACATATTTTCTGTTGCAGGATTAGCTTTCATTGGGTTTGACTGAACACCAATTTCTAATTTTCTAAGAGCTCTAGCAAGAAATAAAGGATTTCCACTGATTTTAGCACCATATTGATCTGCTTTGTATTCTCTAGTACGAGAGATAGCCATTTGGACTACCATAGCAGCAATAGGAGCAAAGATAGCAACACCAATTAAAGCAATTGGATTTCCACCATCATCATCATCTCTTCCTCCAAAGATTGCAGCCCATTTTGCCATATTAGCAAGAAAGGCAATTGCTCCAGCAAAGGTAGCAGCAACAGTTCCAATTAGTATATCTCTATTGTTAACATGTCCAAGTTCATGACCTATAACTCCTGAAAGTTCATCATCATCAAGGATATTAAGAATACCAGTAGTAACAGCTACAGCTGCATGTTTAGGATTTCTTCCTGTAGCAAAAGCATTTGGTTGAGAAGAATTAATTCTATAAACTTTTGGCATAGGAAGATTTGCTTTTTTAGTAAGTCCTTGTACCAATTTATAAACATCTGAATTTTCAGAAACAGGTGTAGCTCTATACATTTTTAAAACAATTTTATCACTGTACCAATAGGAAATAAAGTTTCCAACTCCAGCGAATAGTAAGGCTATAATAGTTCCTTGTCTACCTCCTAGGGCATTACCAATAGCCATTAAAATAAAAGTCATGACAGCCATTAATAAAAAAGTTTTGATATTTTTCATATTTCCTCCTTGTATTATATAAATAACTTTTTTTAATTTGAATAACCTTTGAAATTTCTGTATAATAGTCTAGTGATATTATAACATAGTATCCAAAAAATAGAAGGTAATATTTGACGAAAAGGTGGAAAAATGGATAATAAAAATTATATAAAAGCAGTTATAGATATAGGGACAAATTCATGTAGATTATTTTTAGCTAAGGTAGAAGAAAAAAATAAAAAGATATCTATTTTAGAAAAATTATATAAAGAAACTAGGATTACAAAATTAGGAAATTTTATAGAAGAAGATTCTTCGATAAACGAAAATGGTATTTTAAAACTAATTGAAATTATAAATTATTATAATGAAAAAATAAAAAATTATAATTGTGAAAAAATAATTGCCTTTGCAACATCTGCAATAAGAGAAGCGAAAAATAAAAATGAAATACAGAAAAAAATATGCAAAGAAACAGGAATTAAAATAAATGTAATAACAGGAGCAAAGGAAGGAGAAATGACTTTTCTTGGAACCAGTAAAGAATTTAAAGAAAAAATTATGCTTATGGATATAGGTGGAGGAAGCACTGAATTTATTTTTGGAGATTCAAATGAAATAGAATATGTAAAAAGTTTTAAATTAGGAGCTGTAAGAGAAACAAGAAAGTATTTTGAAAATGATAATTATGAAAAAATACAAGAATGTAAAGATGATGTTAGAAGAAGAATAGATGAAATAGAAAAATTTAAAGATAGAGATTTTTTATTCGTTGGAGTAGCAGGGACTATTACTACAAATGTTAGCGTTTATGAAAAAATGGAAAATTATGATACAAAGAAAGTGCATAAATATAAGCTAACTAGAAAAAATTTAGAAGATAATTTAAAATTATTTTTAAGTAAACCTTTAGAAGAAAGAAAAAAAATAATAGGACTTCAACCTGAGCGAGGAGAGAATGTTGTAAGTGGAACACTTATTATATTAGAAGTTATGTCAATTTTAAATAAAGAAGAAATTATAGCATCTGAGTGTGATGGATTAGAAGGAGCTATGATAAGCTTACATAAATAGTGGAGGCTAGGATGCTAAAAAAAAGCTTGAAGATATTTAATATAATGATGTTTTTATTTTTATTCACATTATCTTATTCAAATGATTTACCTAAAGAAAAAGTATCGGATAAAATTTTGTTTATAAGTTCTTATTCATATGATTGGATTTCTGTTCCTAGACAACTAAAGGGATTTTCAGAAAACATAGATAATTGTGCAGATATTCATTATATATTTATGGATACAAAAAAATTTAATTATTCAGATATAAAAAAAGATGTAGATTTTCAGGTAGAAAAGCAATTTAAAAAATTTAATGATTATAAAATTATTATAGCAGGGGATGATAATGCTCTAGATTATATTTTGGATAGAAAAAATAAATATTTTAAAGATAAGGGGATAATTTTTTTAGGAATAAATAATATTAACAAAGGAATAAAAGCAAGCAAAGATCCTATGGTAACAGGGATTCTTGAAAAGCTTTATTATGAAGAAACAATAGCTTTAGCAAAAAAAACATATCCCAAAGCAACAAGGGTTGTTGCAGTAATAGATGATACTAAGTCGTCAAATGGATCTAAAAATCAACTTATTAAATCTTTAGAAAATTTTAAAGACTTAAAGATAAACTACATAGAAACATCAAAACTTTCTAGAAAAGAAATAGGGGAAAGATTATCAAGTTTAAATCTAGGGGAAGATATTCTTATTTTTTTAAATTTCTTAGAAGATTTAAATGGAAATAGTTATTGTGTTGAAAAAGCATCTAAGTTTATTTCTGAAAACTCTTCTGTACCTGTATTTAGAACAGATACAGGTATTAAATTTGGGTTATTAGGTGGGCAAATCATAAATTACGAACAAATGGGAGAAAAAGCCTCAAAAATGGCAAATAAAATCTTACAAGGAGAAAATATAAAAAATATACAGGTAGAAATTTGTGATCCTAAATTAGTAATAAATTATGAAGTATATAAAAAATATAATTTGAAATTGCCTCATCATATAAGAAAAGAAGTTAATTTTATAAATAAACCAGAATCATTTTTTAAAAAATACTCAAATTCAATAATATATACTCTTTTATTAATTATAGCTATTTATAGTATTTCTCTAGCTTTAATTTATTATAATAACTTTAAAAAGCAAAGGAAATTAACTAAAAAAGCTAAATTAAAGGCTGAAGCAAAGGGAAATTTTTTAGCAAGTACTAGTCATGAAATAAGGACACCAATGAATTCTATAATAGGAGCAACAGAATTAATAAAATTAGAGTTAAAAGAGAGTAAAAATAAAAAAATTAAAGAGTATTTAAATATAATTGAAAATTCTTCAGAACTTTTATTAAAATTAATAAATAATGTTTTAGATATTGCGGCAATTGAAAAAAATAAATTTAAATTATCACAAGATGAATTTAAAGGAGAAGAAATATCAACTTATATAGAAAACATGTATCTATATCAATGTGAAAAAAAAGGTATAAAACTAAATATTAATTATATAAATGTAATTGATGAAAAGTTAAAAGGGGATATATTTAGGATTAATCAAATTCTTTTAAATTTAGTGGGAAATGCTTATAAATTTACAGAAAAAGGTGGAAGAATAGACTTAATTATAAGTGAAGAAAAACTAGATAATAATAAGGTAAAACTTAAACTAATAGTTAAAGATACAGGATGTGGAATGAGTGAAGAATTAAAAAATAGATTATTTAATAAATTTGAACAAGAAACATCTAGTACAGTTAGAAAATATGGTGGAAGTGGTTTAGGACTTTCTATAACTAAGAGTATAGTTGAACTTATGAATGGAGAAATTAAAGTTGAAAGTAAAAAAAATATAGGTACAAGTTTTACAGTTGAGCTTTTCTTAGATATTTCTGAAAACAAACAAGAAAAATTAGACACAAGTTTTGAGAAGGAGTATAATTTTTCAGGTAAAAAAATACTTCTTGTGGAAGATAATGAAATAAATAAAATGATAATGAAAAAAATATTAGAAAATGTAGGTGTAGAAGTAAAAACAGCTGAAAATGGTAAAGTTGCTTATGAAGAATTTATAGGTGCAGGGGATAATTATTTTGATTTAATCTTAATGGACTTAAAAATGCCAGAAACAGATGGTTATGCCGGAACTAAATTAATTAGAAATTCAAACATAGGTTACTCAAAGAAAATAAAGATTTATGCAATGACAGCAGATGCTTTTTCAGAGACAATAAAAAAATGTTTTGAAACAGGAATGGATGGGCATATTGCAAAGCCAATAAGTCCTAAAGATTTATATGAATTGTTACAAAATATGTTATAATGATATATATATACTTAAAATACAAGGGGGATATACATGAAGTTTTTATTAAATAGATGCTCAATAGGAGGCTGATCAAGTAAGATAGGGCCAGAGGTTCTTTCTAAAGCATTAAAAAATATCCCAGTTAAAGAAGATAAAAATTTAATTGTAGGATATGAAAAGTCTGATGATGCATCAGTTTACAAAATAAATGAAGAAACAGCGATTATTCAAACTTTAGATTTTTTTACTCCAATGGTAGAAGATCCTTATGTTTTTGGACAAATTGCAGCAGCTAATTCTTTAAGTGATGTTTATGCTATGGGTGGTAAACCAGTAACAGCAATGAATATTGTTTGCTATCCTGAAAAAGAGGATATAAAAGGATTGGAAGAAATAATGAAAGGTGGAGCAGAAAAGGTTTTTGAAGCAGGAGCAGTCCTAAGTGGTGGGCACTCTATTCATGATCAAGAAGCAAAGTATGGTCTTTCTGTTACAGGAATTTGTAATCCTGATAAAATTTTAAAAAATTATGGTTCTCAAACTGGTGATGTACTTATATTGACAAAGCCACTTGGAACAGGAATAATAACAACAGCTTCTAAGATAGGGGAAGCAACTGATAAGCAGATGAAAGAAGTCATAAAGAATATGACAACTTTGAATAAATATGCATCAGAAATAATAACTAAATATCCAGTAACAGCTTGTACAGATATAACAGGTTTTGGTTTTTTAGGACATCTCTATGAAATGGCTGAAGCTTCTGAAAAAACATTTATAATAGAAAGTGAATTAATTCCATATTTAGATGGAGCAAAGGAATTTGCTAGTGAATTTTTTATCACAAGTAGTGGTCAAAAAAATAGAAAACATTTAGAAGGGAAAGCCAAGCTTGATAATATTCCATTTTGGTTAGAAGAAGTATTATTTGATCCTCAGACTTCAGGAGGATTGTTATTTTCTGTATCACCTTCTTACTTAAAAGAAATTATGGAAGAATTATCAGCTTTAGAAATAAAATCATCTGTTGTGGGAACTGTTGAAGATGCTGGAGTAAATAATATAATAGTGAGGTAAATGTATGAATAAAGATTTACTAAAAAAATTACCAAAGGTAGATTACTTACAAAATATTAATTTATTAGACTCTTCAAAAAAAAGCATATCTGAATATGTTTTTTTGCAGTGTATAAAAGAAACAATAGAAAAATTTAGACAAGATATTTTAAGTGAAAAAATATCAAGTTTTGAAGAATATGAAGTGATAGAGGAAATAAAATTTAGAATAGAAAAACATAAAGCTAAAGGAATAAGAAAAGTTATAAATGGAACAGGAACAATAATCCACACAAACTTAGGAAGAAGCATATATTCAAAAGAAATTGGTAAAAAAATATATGATGTCTTAACATCTTATAATAATTTAGAATATGATATAGAAACTGGAAGCAGAGGAAGTAGATATTCTAATTTAGAAAAATTAATAATAAAAGTAACAGGGGCCCAAGGGGCCCTTGTTGTGAATAATAATGCTGCAGCTGTTCTTCTTTGTTTAAATGAATTTGCCAGTAATAAAGAAGTTATAGTTTCAAGGGGAGAACTAGTTGAAATAGGTGGATCCTTTAGAATTCCTAAGATAATGGAATTTTCAGGGGCAAAATTAGTTGAAGTTGGTTCAACTAATAAAACTTATATAGAAGATTATTTAGAAAAAATAAATGAGAAAACAAGGGTTTTAATGAAGGTTCATACTTCTAACTATAAGATACAAGGATTTACTCATGAAATAACAAAAGAAGAGATTGCAAATTTAGCAAAGGAAAAGAATATAATTTCTATGGAAGATTTAGGAAGCGGTAATTTTATAAACTTTTCTAAATATGATGTGACAAAGGAACCGACAGTTTATGAAAGTATTAGCTCTGGAATGGATCTAATTACATTTAGCGGAGATAAACTTTTTGGTGGTTGCCAAGCAGGGATAATATTAGGGAAAAAAGAATATATAGATAGACTTAAAAAAAATCAATATCTTAGAACTATAAGAGTTGATAAACTTACAATAGGAATATTAGAATCTGTATTTGAAATCTATTTAAATGAAAAGGAAAGTGTTAAAAGTATTCCAACATTAAAAATGATCACAGAAAAAAAAGAAGAGGTTTTAAATAGAGGAAAGCTAATGAGTGAGAATTTATCTAAATATGGAATTTCTCATAAAATTATAGAAACTAAGGGGAATATTGGGGGAGGTTCAATGCCTCAAGAGGAAATAGATAGTTTTGGAATAGAATTTTATGGAGCTAAGGCTAATTTCTTAGAAAAAATATTTAGAAAAAATAAACTTTCAATTATTGGAATTATTAGAAATGATAAGTTTATATTGGATTTAAAAACAATAGGTGAAGAGGATATAGAATATATTTGTAAAAATATTTTTGAGATTTATAAAAGGGAAGGACTAATATGAAAAATATAATAATAGGAACTTCAGGACATATAGATCACGGGAAAACTACCTTGATAAAAAATATCACAGGGATAGATACAGATAGACTTCCAGAGGAAAAAAAAAGAGGAATGACAATAGATATAGGTTTTTCTTTTTTAGAAGAAGAGGGAAGAAAAATTGGAATTATTGATGTGCCAGGTCATGAAAAATTTATAAAAAATATGGTGGCAGGAGCATCAGGAATTAATTACTTAATATTAGTTATAGCTTTAGATGATGGGATTATGCCTCAAACTAGAGAACATTTTAATATTTCTAAATTGCTAGGAGTAAAAAAAGGAATAATAGTTTTAACAAAAAGAGATTTGGTTTCAAAGGATAGGGTTGAAGAAGTAAAAAAAGAAATACATGAAGAATTTAAAAATTCTTTTTTAGAAAATGCTAAAATATTTGAAACTTCTTTAAATGATAAAAAATCCTATGAAGATGTAAGAAAGTATTTAATAAAAGATACTTTAGATTTATCAATAAACTATGAAGATGAAGAAAAATTTAAAATGTATATAGATAGAAGCTTTTCTGTAAAAGGGTTTGGAACTGTTGTAACAGGAAGTATATATTCAGGTGAAGTAAAGATAGATGATGTATTAAATTTATATCCTGAAAAATTACAAGTGAAGGTAAAGGGGATAGAAACTCATGCTTATAAAGTTAAAAAATTAGAATCAGGGAATAGATGTGCTTTAAATATTAGCAATATAAATGCTAAAGATATTAAGCGAGGAAATTTATTAACAACTTTTTCTAATTTAAAACCTTCTAATAGAATAGATGTGTTTTTTATTTTACTTAAGAATAAGAAAATAAAGAACAATCAAAGAATTAAACTTTATGTTGGAACAAATGAAGTTATAGGAAGGATTAGTTTTTTTAAGGATAAGGATTTTGCTCAAATAAAACTAGAAAAAGAAGTCTATTTTTTAGAAAAAGATATTGGAATAATTAGAAATTTTTCCCCTGAGGATACCTTAGGAGGAATTAAGATAATTAATTTATTTGGTGAAAAAACAAAGAAAGACAATATAGAATATATTGATAAATTAAAGCATAAACTTTTAATGAAAAAAGAAGAGAAAATAATATTAAATGAAAATAAGAATATATATATATTGGAAAAAGATTTAGATTTAAGACTAGAAAAATTAATTGAATTTTTTAAAGAATCTTATGAAAAAAACAATTTACTTAGAGGAATTTCTAAAATCGAAATTAAAAATAAATTTTTCTTTGAATTTGGGATTCTAGAATTTAATAAAATTTTATCAAATGAAAAATTCACAGCAAAGTTTCAAGTTAATTTAAATGAAATAAAATTAAATAATCATAAAGTGAAACTTAATAAATTACAAAAACAAATTAAAGAAAAAATATTTAAAATATATAAAGAAGCTAAATTTTCTCCAGAAAAATATGATATAATGATGAGAAAATTTATAGAAAAAGAAGAATTTAAAAGAGTTCATAAATATATGTTTGAAGAAAATATGCTTGTTATTTTAGATTCAACTACATTCATATTAAAAGGATTTTTTAAAGAAGCTGAAAAATTAATAAAGAATTATATAGAAAAAAATGGTAAAATAGAGCTTAAAGAATGTAGAGAATTATTAGAGACAGATAGGGAAAATGCAATATTAATTTTAGAAAAATTAGATAAGCTAAAAATAACAATTAGAGAAAATAATTTAAGATACATAAAATAGGAGAGATAACATGAAAAAAAAAGTAAATGCAATAGGTCAAGTTTGTCCAATGCCAGTAATAATGACTAAAAAAGCTTTAAAAGAAATGTTAACAGGAGAATTAGAAGTATTAGTAGATAATGAAATTGCAAAGGATAATGTTGAAAAAATGGCAAAGGAAATGGGCCATACTTATGTGGATTTCAAAGAAGAAGAAAATTTTAAAATTGTAATAACAAAATTAGAAGAAGAAAAGAAAGAAGAAAAGAAAGAAGAAAAAATTGTTGTTGTTCTAGCTTCTGATATAATGGGAGAAGGGGATAAAGAGTTAGGAGATGTTTTAATTAAAGGATTTATTTATTCTTTAACTGAAATGGAAATTCTTCCAAAAACAATATTAATGTATAATAAAGGTGTAATGTTATCAACAATTAATGATAATACAGTTGAAGATTTAAAAAAATTAGAAGCTATGGGAGTTGAAATTTTATCTTGTGGAACATGTGTTAATTATTATGGGGTTCAAGATAAACTAAAAGTTGGAAGTTTAACAAACATGTATACTATAGTAGAAAGACAAATGAAGGCAACTAAAATACTTAGAGTATAGGAAAGGAAAGCAAAAAATGGAAGAAAAGTTTATAATAGCTTCAGCAGATTCTACTCATTTAGTTATGAAGCTAGAAAAATTATTTTTGGATAATGATTTAAAATGTAGAATAATACCCTTACCAACAGAAATATCAGCTAACTGTGGTTTAGCTATAAAATTATCTTTAGAAGATAAAAATAAAGTTTTAGAAATATTAAAGGGAAGAGACGAGGAAATAACGGTTTCTTATGTTGAGAAAAAGGGATTTGAAAAATATATAGAGAAAATTTTATAAATTAAGGAGATGAAAGTGAGAATAAAAAAAAGATTATTAACAGGGCTATTTTTACTGATGACTACAGTATCTTTTTCAAACACTATAAAAGCAGTATATGATAACAAGATACCAGCTGCTATAAAAACTAATATTAAATATAAGGGAAGTGACTTACCAAAACTTTTAGATTATGTTTTTATAAAAACAGTTAGAGGAAATATTAGAAAAAAGCCTCACACAGGTTCTCATGTTATATTAAGAGCCCCATTCAATACTAAGTTTAGAGCTTTAGAAAAAATTCAAGTGAGAAAAAGCATTTGGTATAAAGTACAGGTTGGAAATGAAATAGGATATGTTTCAAGTAAAATAGTTCATTTTAAACAATTTAGATTTGAAAAAATGCTTTCAAAAATAGAAGATTTAGAAACTTTTATAAATGTAAACAAGAAAAAAGGTTTAAAGTTAGTATCAACTCATTCTTATAAACCTAATCCATATAATAAAGATATGAATAGGGAGAAAGATAAGTATGGAGTATCCTTAGATCAAAATATAATCGGGAAATATGAACCTGAAAACTTAACATTACATGTCCCAGATAGATCTATAATGGCAGTTTTAAGTGAAGGTAAAAAATATGCAATGGTTGATATAGAAGGAATAAAAGAGTCTCCAATAAAAATAGAAAAAAGTTATATAACAACTCGTCCAAATATAGGGAAAGGATTTAAAAAAGCAATTGCAGTTGATTTAAAAAATCAAAATCTAGGTATTTTTGAAAAAATTAATGGTGAATGGACTTTAATTTCATATATTTACGGGAAAACAGGATTAGAAAGCACATTAGGGTTTGAAACTCCTAGAGGTTCTTTTGTTGTTCCAAATGTAAAATATGAAATGGAATATAGGGATAATTTTGGTAGAGATTCAGGAATGGCAAGATATGCAATAAGATTTAGTGGTGGAGGATATCTTCATGGAACTCCTTTAGAGCATGTTGAAGATAAGAATAAAGACTTTTTCTTAGATGAAAAAGAAAGAGGACTTGGGACATATAGAGGAACAAGAAAATGTATAAGAAATACAGAAGAGCATGCAAGATTTTTATTTGACTGGGTATTAGAAGGAACAAAAAGAAATATAAGCTCAAATTATCAAAGACCAAAGGATAATGTAATGTTTGTTATATTTTAAACATAGGAGGTCTTATGAATGTAATTATAACAGGAGTTACTAGAGGAATAGGATATAATATAGCTTTAGAATTTATTAAAAGAGGTGATAAAGTTATAGGTATTTCTAGGACTGGGAAAGAACTAGAAAAGATAAGGGAAAATTTTCCTTTGAATTTTATTCCTATTAAGTCAGATATAACAAATGAAGAAGAGATAGATAATATTTATAAAAAATTAAAGGATATGAAAATTTCCCCTGATATTTTAGTTAATAATGCAGGAGTTGGATATATTTCAAATTTTTGTGACTTATCTTGGGAAAAGAATAAAAGAATGATTTCTTTAAATATAATAGCTTTAACATATATGACTCATAAATTTTTAGAAGAAATAGAGAATAATGATGGAGCTAAAGGGATAATAAATGTTTCATCAACAGGAGCTTGTCAAAGCGGGGGCCCTTTATTTGCTACTTATTATGCAAGTAAATCTTATGTTAAGTCATTTTCAAATGGAATTTCAGAAGAATTAAGAGATAAAAATATAAGAGTAATGTGTCTTTTACCAGGTCCAACAAAAACTACTTTTAATGGAATGGAAAAAGCAGAAGGTTTTTATATAATGAATGCTTCTAAAGTTGCAAAAATAGCGGTTAAAGATTTTTTTAAGGGAAAAGAAATTTCTATTCCAGGATGAACAAATAAATTCTTAGTTGCTATTGGAAATATTATTCCTAGAAGTTTAGAATTAAAAATTTTAAAAAATATTCAAAATAAAAAATAAATATTTAAAGGAGGAGAAAGATGGTAGTAGGAATTGTAATAATTTTATTAATAGCTTTCATGGCAATGTTTATGGTAGGGATTTACAATAAACTAGTAAAGGGAAGAAATTTTGTAGAAGAAGCATTTTCCACAATAGATGCATATTTGAAAAAAAGATATGATCTTATTCCAAATCTTGTTTCAACAGTTAAAGGATATAAAGAATATGAAGGTGAAACTTTAGAAAAGGTTATTGCAGCAAGAAATAGATATATGTCTGCTACAACTCCTGAAGAAAAAATAGCAAATGAAAATATGATAGCAGGAACTTTAGGGAAATTATTTGCTTTAAAAGAAGCTTATCCTGATTTAAAAGCAAATCAAAATTTTATGAAATTACAAGATGAACTTTCAAATATAGAAACAGATATTTTACAATCTAGAAAATATTATAATGGGACAGTTAGAAATTATAATACTAGTTGTGAAACTTTTCCAAGTGTAATCATAGCTAATATGTTTGGTTTTAAAAAATCTCCATTCTTTAAAATAGAAAATGAAGAGGAAAAGAAAAATGTTAAAGTGGAGTTTTAGTTTATTTTTTCTTATGGTTAGTTTAGCCTTTGGAGATGGTGGCTATGTGATTAATAACTATAAGGTGAACTTAAAAGTTAATGAAAAAAATGTATATTCCATTCAAGAGGATATAAAGGTTAACTTTTTAGAAAGTAGAAGAGGGATATATAGAGTTATTCCTACAAAATTTAATGGAAGAGAAATTAAATTAACAAATTTAAAGGCAAATGAAAAGGCAACTTTTAGAGATAAAGGATCTTATGTTTATTTAAGGTTAGGAGATCCTAATATATATTTAACTGGAATAAAAGATTATAAAATTTTATATGATTATGATTTAGGATGGGATAGAAATTCAAAATATGATGAAGTTTATTATAACTTGATTGGAAATGACTGGGATACAATTATAAAAAGTATGTCATTTAATATTGAATTACCAAAACCATTTGATCCAGAAAAGATTAATTTTACTTTAGGAAAATTTGGTAGTGTAAATACTTCAGGAGTTGTGTGGACTGTAGATGGTCTTAATATTAAAGGTTATACAACAAGAGTATTGAATCCTGGTGAAAGTGTTACAATGGCCCTTCCTTTAGAAGAGGGATATTTCAATGTAGGAAATGCTAAAACTAAATATTATATGTTGATTTTATTAATGGCATTAGTTTATATAAGTGCTCCTATAATATCTTATATATTCTATAAAAAATATAGTGATAAGGATGAGATTATTGAAACAGTTGAATTTTATCCACCAGAAAAAATGAATCCAACAGAAATAGGTTATTATATTGATAATAGAGTTGATTTAAAGGATATTACAAGTTTAATTATCTACTGGGCAAGTAAGGGATATTTAATAATAGAGGAAATAGAAAAGAAAAATATGTTTTCAAAATCTTCTTTAAAATTTATTAAATTAAAAGAGATAGAAACAAAAAATGAATATGAAAAATATTTATTTAACTCTTTATTTACTTATTCAAATGATAATAATGAAGTTAATATTAATGATTTAAGAGATTCTTTTTATACTCATATAAATAAAGCGGCTAAAATATTTAAAATTGATTTAGTTATGGATAAAAAAACTGTATATATTCCTAAGATATTAAAATTAGGAGAAAAAGTAAGAGTAATATCAATAATTGCAATAGCAGCTGTAACATTATTTTTCTTTAATCAATACGGACAACCAGAAATAGAAAAATCATTTGTTCAAATAATAGCAGTGCTATTATCAGCATTAACAACTCTTTATTTTACAGGTAAAATTAGAAAAAGAACGGAGTTTGCAAATGGTATTTTAGGAAGAATTTTAGGATTTAAGAGATTTTTAACAGTTACAGAAAAAGCTAAATTAGAAGCTTTGATAAAAGAAAATCCAAGTTATTTTTATGATATATTACCATATACAATAGTTTTAGGAGTGAGTGATGCTTGGGCTAATAAATTCAATGACCTAGTAACTACTCCACCTAATTGGTATAGATCTAATACAATGGGGGATACTTTTGTATTGTATATGTTTATGTCTAGTTTGAATCATTCAATGGCAAGAGTAAATCAAGATATGATGTCTTCACCTAAGGCTCCATCGAACTTTGGTGGTGGAATGTCTTCTATGGGAGGAGGTTCTGCTGGTGGAGGAGCTGGCGGAGGCGGAGGCGGAAGCTGGTAAAATAAAAACCCTTCAGTTTTAAAACTGAAGGGTTTTTTTATTTGTTTATAATTTTTTTAGGCGATAAACATTTGTTTTTTTTAGGTCTTTAATTGCTTCTTTTGATATTTTAAGTTTTTCTATTAACTCATTATTTTTCTTTAATGGATAATTAGAAAGAATACATTTTGTTGAATAAGATTCAAATTGTCCTAATGAAAAACTAGTAATACTTCCTGAAATATTTCCAAAATCAGTGGTTAAATTTCTAAAAAAATTTATTATAATTAAATCCATATTATTGATTCTGTTAAAACAAATTATTCTATTTAAATTTCCTTGAGCTATAATTTCTCCAGAAAAGATATAATTTGCTTCTTTGTAATTTTTAGGATTTTCAACTAACCAAAAAACAGTACATTTTCTTGATTCTTTTTCTATCTCTATTACACATTCAACAAGTCTTGGCTTTTTTTTTCTGGCATCATAAAAATAATAATATAATAATTCTGTAGTTTCAGAAATTTTTTCAGAATTTTTTTTTTCTAGTGAATTTTCAAATATTTTTTTTTGATTATCGTATAAAAAATAAGAAACAGGTATTTTTAAAGCTTCTGAAATATCATATAATGTTCTAATATCTATTGTTATTTCTGAATTTTCATATTTTGAAAGAGTAGATTTACTTTTAAATATTTTTTTTGAAAAACTTTCAAGAGTATAATTTTTTTTCTTTCTATAAAATTTAATTTTATTACCAATATATTTAGGTATATCTATATCGTTCATAAGTTATATATCACCCCTTACTTTTCTTACTTTAAAATTATTATACCATAAATAATATTAAAATGGAAAGTCTCATAAAAAGGTAATTATTTTTAATAACAATGATAATAATAATTTTTTTTATATGAATTATTTAATTTTACAGATAAAAGTTTCTTTAAAAGAAAATTTTATTTTATTTTTTTCTTAGAAATATATTTTCTGGAATTTGGAATATTATTACAATTTTAGTATAATAAAAACATATTTAAAACATAAATATTTTCTAGAAAAGGTTTTTATGGGTTGACTAATCTCAGAATAGTGTTAAATTTTTAATGTTTATTAAAAATATAGTATTTATAGTTGAAAATTTTTATTAAATATTATATTAATAACTATTCTTTTATTTCAAGGAGGAAATTATGATAAATTTGTTTAAAAGAAATAAGAACAAAGAAGGAGAAAAAATAGAAACGGTACATCCTTTTTATTACTTACTTATAATTCTTATTATAGTTTTAATAGTATCAAATATTATACCAAGTGGACAATACGAACGTTTTATTAAAGATGGACGTACTATTGTTGATCCAACTACTTTTAAATTTATTGGGAAAACACATGTTGGATTTGTAGATTTTATGCAATCATTTTATTTTGGATTTAAAGCAATAGCTGGTCTTGTAGCATTAATACTTTTTTGTGGTGGAGCTTTTGGAATTGCAAATGAAATTAATTTATTAGAAAATTTATTAAAAGCAATATATAAAAGAGTTAAACATTTTAATTTTACATTGTTTGTTTATTTATTGATGCTAATTTTTGGTTTATTTACTTCATTTACAGGTTTTTATGATTTAATTTGTATAGTATTTATTCCTATTGTAGTTCCATTAACTTTAGCCTTAGGATATGATGTTTTAACTGGAGTTGCAATATTAATGGTCAGTTCATGTATAGGTCATGGAACAGCAATGGCAAGTCCATTTTTTACAGCAATAGCTCATACTATAGCAGAACTTCCTATTTTTTCAGCCCTTTGGTATAGAGGACTTTCTTTTGTGGTATTATTAATACCAGCAACATTATATATAGTGAAATATGCAAATGGAGTAAAAAATAATCCAAGTAAATCTTTACTATATGGAATGGATCTTGGATATGAAGCACTAGATGAGGATGTTGAAGTTAAAATGTCTCCAGCACTTAAAAGAGCAGCAGTTCCATTTGTAGGTTCTTTTATTTTTCTAATCTACGGTTCAGTAAAATTAAATTTTGGATATGCAGATATGACAGGTACATTTGTTGCAATGGGATTTTTAACCGCTCTTGCATATGGAATGAGTTTAAATGATTATTGTAAATATTTAGCAAAGGGAATGACAGTGATGTTTATTCCAACAATGGTAATGATATATGCAAGAGCAATATTATATCTGCTAGAACAATCAAATACTATTGATACAATTATTATGTTCTTTGGGAACTTTATTTCTGGAGGATCAGGTTATTTATCAGCTACAATGATGTTTGTTGTACAGTCTTTAATTAATTTAATAATTCCTTCAGGAAGTGGACAAGCATTAGTAACTATGCCTATGATAATACCTTTAGCAGATATGGCTAATATACCAAGACAAGTAGCATGTCTTGCATCACAATTTGGAGATGGATTCTCAAACTTTATCTGGCCTACATGTGGTTCTCTTTTAGCAATATTAGCAATAGCAAAAGTACCATATACTAAATGGGTAAAGTTCTTTGCGCCATTATTCTTAATAATTACTTTATCAAGTTTTGCTTTAATCTGGATTGCAATAGCAATAGGACTAGGTCCTTTCTAAAAAAATAAGTTTATAATATAAAAAATGGAGGAGAGAATGGATAGTAAGTTAATAGATTTACAGTCAGTATGCAATAAAATAATTAGCTTTAATCTTGGTGTTAAAAAAGAAGAGGAAGTTTTAATCGTGGCTGATACAGGAACAGATATGAGAATTTCAAATGCACTTGCAGCATCAGTACAGTCAATAGGAGCTGAATTTACTATAGCTATAATGCCAACTAGAAAAGCTAATAGTAAAAAAGCGTTACGAACAACAAATGCAATAGCAAAAGCTGCTGAAGCTGTTGACGTTTTAATTACAATTTCGAAGGGGAGTGCTCCAGCGTTTGATAGTAGGCTTGTGGATTTATTATTTAAAGAAAAAAGTCTTAGAACATGTTATATAAACGGAAGAGAAATTGACACATATTTAAAAGGTGGAGCTTTAGCAGATTATGAAGCGATATATAAAGATGGTCTGAAATTAAAAGAAGAATGGGATAAAAGAAAAACTTTTGAACTTAAATCAGCTTCAGGTTCATTTATTAAAGGGGAGCTAGGAGAATATCCAACTTTACTTGGATGTGGAGTAGCTAGAGAAAAAGGAACAGATATGGCATTTTCAGATGGTGAAGTATCATTAACTCCTAATGATAATAGTGTAAATGGTGTTCTTGTTATTGATGGACCTATTCAAACTTTAGGTATGCCATCAAAACCAATAAAACTTACAATAAAAAATAGCAGAGTTATATCAGTGGATTCAGGAGATTCTTCAATAGTGGCAAAATTAAAAAATGTATTTGAGACAGTTGAGAATTCAAATTATATTGCTGAACTTGCAATTGGTTTAAATCCTTGTTGTTTAAAAGAGGGAGATTTTATTGAAGAAAAAAAAGCATATGGTAATTCACATATGGCTCTTGGTGATAATACTTATTTTGGTGGTGATATTAAAAGTGGAATACACTGGGATGTGATTATTAGAAATCCTACTATAACAATGGATGAAATTGAATTTGTTCAAGAGGGAATTGTAACAATTTTAAAATAAAAAAGGCACTTATGTGCCTTTTTTTTAATTTTAAAATTCAGGAGGAGTTACAGCAAATATAACAATAGATTTGTCATCGCTTAAATTTATCCATTTATGAGCTTTTGAAGCTGGAATATGGACAGAGTCTCCTTCTTCCATTATAGCTGAATTATTTTCTATAATTATTTTAACCATTCCTTTTAAAACTAAAGCTATTTCTTCACCCTTATGTTCTTTTGGTTCTAAAGAAGATTCAGAAAATTTATCGTTAAAAATCATTTTCATTACTTCTAATTCTGTAGGAATTCCAGGAGATATAAGTTCATAATTAACATTTTTAGTAGAAATAATTTTTCTATCTTCTTTTTTTAATATCTGAATTTTATTTTCCTCTTCAGTATTTTCTAAAAATAATTTAAAAAGTGGCACTTCTAAAACATCAGCAATAGCTTTAATAGTATTCAAAGAAGGGTTAGCATTACCTTTCTCTATTTGACTAAGCATAGAAGAAGATATTCCAGATTTTTCTGCAACATCTTTTAAAAATATTTTCTTTTGTTTTCTAATATTTTTAATTGCTAGTCCAACATTAATTTCTTTATTCATAACTAACTTCCTTTCCTTACTGTTTATATAATAATTATACACTATTTTAAATTAAATTTAAATAAATATATAAATGAATTAAAAAATAAAAATCTGTAAAAATTTAATCATATTAAAGTTTAAAGAAATGTTATTTTTTAACTACAGTTAAATAATTTAAAAAAATTTAATTTTATTGTTGATTTTTGTGTTCGGATAGGGTATAATCAGTTTATAATTAAATTATATTTAATTTTTATGGAATAATTAACTTCTGATAAATCCCGGGTCATTGGAAGCTAATTAAATTATATTAAAATGAAAATTGAAAAAAGTTTAATGTAATTAAATTAAATCAGAATAAATTAATAATTTATAAACTAATACGGAGGTAGTAAAATGAGTTCAACTTTTATAGTTTTAGCAATAGCGTTATCCATATCATTATTAATACTTTTAACGGTAAAGGTAAAGTTACATCCATTTTTCGCATTATCAGTAAGTGCTTTTTTCTTTGGAATAGTAACAAAGCATTCTATTCCAGATATAATTAATGCTTATTCAAATGGACTAGGTGGTACAATTGCAGGAATAGGTGTGGTAATCGCCATAGGAACAGTTATGGGTGGTTTACTAGAACATAGTGGAGCAGCGGAAACAATGGCAGCAACTATTTTGAAAATAACAGGGAAAAAGAATGCAGATATAGGATTAGCAGTAACAGGTTATTTTGTATCTATTCCAGTTTTCTGTGATTCAGCTTTTGTTTTATTGTCACCTTTAGCAAAAAGAATGAGTAAAGATACTAGACAAAGTATGACAACAATGGCAGTTGCCCTTGCTATGGGATTACATGCAACACATATGTTAGTTCCTCCAACTCCAGGACCTCTAGCAGTTGCAGGAATATTAGGAGCTAATTTAGGTTTAGTAATATTATTAGGAATGTTAGTATCTATACCAGTAACAGCTATATCTATAATAGCTGGAAGAATTTTAGGAAAAAAATATTATTTCTTACCTGAATTAGAAGATGAAATTTCTGAAGAAGAAAATAAAGATGTTAAACGTCCATCAGCTTTAATGAGTTTTTTACCAATATTATTACCAATATTCTTAATGTTATTAAGAACTGTTGCAACATTCAAAGGAGCTCCTTTAGGAAATGGAATGTTATTTAATATTGTAGATGCTTTAGGACAAACAATAGTAGCTTTATTTATTGGGTTAATAATTTCATACTTTACATATAGATCTGTTTATCCAAATGATAAAGAAGTTTGGACTTTTGAAGGAATATTTGGAGAATCTTTAAAAACAGCAGGGCAAATAGTTTTAATAGTAGGTGCAGGTGGAGCATTTGCAACTGTTTTAAAATTAGCTAATCTTCAAGAAATAGTTATGCAAGTTTTCTCAGGATTAAGTATAGGAATTATTGTACCATTTATTATTGGAGCTATATTTAGAACAGCAATTGGTTCAGGAACAGTAGGAATGATCACTGCAGCATCTATGCTATTACCTTTAGTTGATGTATTAGGATTTAATTCTCCAATAGGTCTTGTTATAGCAATGCTTGCTTGTGCTGCTGGTGGATTTATGATATTCCATGGAAATGATGATTTCTTCTGGGTAGTTACTTCTACTTCAGGAATGAAACCAGAGATTGCTTATAAGGTATTTCCATTAATAAGTATATTACAATCATTTACAGCATTGATATGTGTTTATATATTAAAAGTGATATTTTTATAAATAAAATAAGTATAAGGTAAAAGGAGAGGACAAAATGAACTTACAAGAATTAATGAAAGATGAAGTAGTTAAAAATATTTCAAATATGGAAGAAGTAACTTGGATAAATCCTAAAAAAATAGATTATTCAAAATATGAAGAGGCAGGAATTCCTGTTTCAGATGATCAAATAGAGGATGCTAAAAATCGTTTAGAAAGATTTGCAGCATTTATAAAAAAAGCATTTCCTGAAACAAGTGAAGCTAATGGAATTATAGAATCTCCATTAGAACCAATATTTTCAATGCAAAAAGAATTAGAAGAAAAATATGAAGTTGAAATTCCAGGAAAATTATATTTAAAAATGGATAGTCATTTACCTGTGGCAGGATCAATTAAAGCTAGAGGTGGAGTTTATGAAGTATTGAAACATGCAGAAGATTTAGCTATTGAAGCAGGAATGTTGTCATATGAGGATGATTATTCTATATTAACAGAAGAAAGATTTAAAAAATTCTTCTCAGGTTATAAGGTTCAAGTAGGTTCTACGGGAAATTTAGGATTAAGTATAGGAATAACAAGTGCAGCAGTAGGTTTTGAAGTAATAGTACATATGTCTGCTGATGCAAAGCAATGGAAAAAAGATATGCTAAGATCAAAGGGTGTTACAGTTGTAGAATATGAAGATGATTACGGGAAAGCTGTTGAAGAGGGAAGAAAAAATTCAGATGCAGATCCATTAAGTTATTTTGTAGATGATGAGAAATCTATAAATTTATTCTTAGGTTATACAGTGGCAGCTTCTAGATTAAAAGGGCAATTAGATGAAAAGGGAATAGAAATTAATGAGAAAAATCCTTTAATTGTTTATATTCCTTGTGGTGTAGGAGGAGCTCCTGGAGGAGTTGCTTATGGATTAAAAAGAATATTTAAAGAAAACATTCATTGCTTCTTTGTTGAACCAACATTATCTCCATGTATGATACTTGGAATGGTAACAGGATTACATGAAAAAATAAGTGTTTATGATGTTGGAATAAAAGGAATTACTCATGCTGATGGATTAGCAGTTGCAAGACCTTCAGGACTTGTAAGTGAATATATGGATCCTGTATTAAGTGGAGTATTTACAACTGTAGATGCAAATCTTTATGATTATTTAAGAATTTTAGATAAAACTGAAAATAAAAGAATTGAGCCATCTTCTTGTGCAGCTTTTAAGGGGCCAATAAATTTATTAAAAGAAGAAACTTCAAGAAAATATATAGAAGAAAATATAGGAACAAATATAGAAAATGCTTATCATATAGCATGGGCAACAGGTGGAAGAATGGTACCAAAGGAAGATATGGAAAAATTCTTAAAAACTTATTTATAAGGTATAAAAAAAGGTGTTAGTACTTTTGTACTAACACCTTTTTCTATATTAAGTAAAAATATTATAATCTAATATTTTTAACTATAGTTCCATATGCAAAATCCTTTGCAGGAGTTATAGTTGAAATAGAGTCTACATTTACTAACATTCTATTATCTTGTTTAGTTTCAACAACTAAAAAGTTAAGTTTGCATTCAATAATCTTAACACTATAATATTTTCTTCCAGCACATACAATATCAAATTTTTCTGAATTTAATTCTTTTAATAATTCTAACATTGGCATACCTCCCTCGTTTATTTACAAATAAGATTAATTACCTATTAATGTATTATAATTTTAGCTAAATTTTACTAAATTTACAAGTAAAATTTAAAGTTTTTTAAGTAAAAGATCAGTAACCATTTTAGGATTAGCTTTACCCTTAGAAAGTTTCATGCATTGTCCCATAAGACCTTTTAATACTCTAGGTTTTCTACCTTCATCAGCATTATGATAATCTTCAATTAATTTAGGGTTGTTATTAAGAACTTCCTCTACTAAAGTTTCAATAGCACCTTCATCAGCAACTTGTGCCATTTTTTCTTCTTTAACTATAGTTTCAGGATCTCTTTCATCCTTAAGTTTAATTTCAAATAATTTTTTAGCTATTTTAGAAGATATTATATTTTTATCAATTAATTCAATAATTTTTCCTAAATCTTTAGCTGAAATAGGGAAATCATTAATTTCAATATGATTATCTTTTAGATATTTTAAAACTTCAGTTAATATCCAGTTAGCACTGGTTTTAGCATTATTGCTTTCTTTTACAACTTCTTCAAAATAATTTGCTAATTCAATATCTAAACAAAGAATATCAGCATCATATTGAGGAAGTTTGTAATCATTTACAAATCTATTTATTTTAGCAACTATATCTTCTGGCATAGTTTCTCTAATTTTTTCAATCTCTTCATCAGTAACAACTACTTTTAATAAATCAGGTTCAGGGAAATATCTATAGTCCATAGCCTCTTCTTTACTTCTCATAACCTTAGTTATTTGAGTTTCATCATCCCAAGTTCTAGTTTCTTGATCAATAGATCCTCCATCTTCAATAGTATTTATTTGTCTATTTATTTCATAATCTATTGCTCTAGCAACAGCTTTAAAAGAGTTTAAATTCTTAACTTCTACTCTAGTTCCAAAAGGTTCTCCCTCATGGTGAACTGAAATATTAGCATCGCATCTTAAAGAACCAAGTTCCATAGAAACATCACTTATTCCAGTATATTTTAGAGTATTTCTAAGAAGAGTTAAATATTCATAAGCTTCTTCAGAAGATCTCATATCAGGTTCAGAAATTATTTCAACAAGAGGCATAGAAGCTCTGTTGAAGTTTATATAAGATTCCTTAACTCCATGTATAGATTTTCCTGCATCTTCTTCTATTTGGATTTTAGTTATTCCAATTTGTTTTTCTTTTCCATTTACGTTGATATCAAGATAACCTCTTCCTGCATAAGAATTATCAAATTGAGTTATTTGATAGTTTTTAGGAGTATCAGGATAGAAATAGTTCTTTCTATCAAAAGTACTTTCATTATTTATTTTACAGTTTAAAGCAAGTCCTGCTTTAATAGCATATTCTAAAACTTTTTTATTAAGTTTTGGTAAAGCTCCTGGATGTCCTAAACATATAGGACAAGTATGTGTATTAGGTTTGTCAGAATCATAGTCAGTACTACAATTACACCAAACTTTTGTACCAGTTTTAAGTTGAAGGTGGACTTCAAGTCCAATTACTGATTCCCATTTTTTATTCATTATTTATCAGCTCCTTCAGGAAGATTAAATTCCCCTCTTATTTTTTCAAAAGCATGTCCTGCTGCAATTAAAGTTTCTTCTTCAAAATGTTTTCCTAATAATTGAATACCTACAGGTAAATCATTAGCAATTCCAGCTGGAATTGATATACCAGGAACTCCTGCAAGGTTAGCAGAAAGAGTGAATATATCTTCTAGATATAATTCTAATGGTGTTTTCACTGCATCAAGAGAAAAAGCAGTTGAAGGAGCAACAGGTGTGAAGATGATATCAACATTTTCAAATGCTTTATCAAAATCATTTTTAATAAGTGCTCTAACTTTTTGAGCTTTTTTGAAGTATGCATCGTAGAAACCAGCACTTAAAACATAAGTACCAATCATTATTCTTCTTTTTACTTCTGCTCCAAATCCTTCACTTCTAGATTTAACGTATAAATCAATATAATCTTTAGCGTTAGGACTTCTATAACCATATCTTATTCCATCAAATCTAGCAAGATTTGAACTAGCTTCAGCTGGAGCTAGAACATAGTAAGTAGGTAATGCATATTTAGTATGTGGTAAAGATATATTAACGATTTTAGCTCCTAACGATTTAAATTTTTCTAAAGCTTCATCCATAATTTCTTTTATTTTAGAATCCATTCCTTCTACAAAATATTCCTTTGGAACCCCAATTGTCATTCCAGAAATATCTTTATTTAAAGATTTTGTATAATCAGGAACTTCTTTTGGACTAACTGTAGCATCATAGTCATCATATCCAGCAATAACGTTCATAGTTAAAGCAATATCAGATACATTTTTAGCAAGAGGTCCAATTTGATCTAAAGAAGAACCAAAAGCCATTAATCCATATCTAGATACTCTACCATAAGTTGGTTTCATTCCTACAACTCCGCAGAAAGAAGCAGGTTGTCTAATACTTCCTCCAGTATCAGAACCAAGGGAAATAAAACATTGTTTAGCTGCAATAGAAGCAGCAGCTCCTCCACTACTTCCACCAGGAACTTTTGAAGTATCCCAAGGATTTTTAGTTAATTTATGATAAGAAGTTTTAGTACTTCCTCCCATTGCAAATTCATCCATATTAGTTTTACCGATGATGATTGCTCCAGCTTCTTTTAATTTTTTAACTACAGTAGCATCATATATTCCTTTATAATTATAAAGAATTTTAGAACAAGATGTAGTTAAATCATTTAAAGAGACCATATTATCTTTAACTGAAACTGGTACTCCAGCAAGAATTCCAACTTCCTCTCCATTTGCTATTTTTTCGTCGATTATTTTAGCTTCTTTTAAAGCTGTTTCTTTTCTCAAAGAAATAAAACTTCCGATTAAATCATCAGTTTTTTCTATTTTTTCATATACAGCAGTTAAAGCTTCCACAGCAGATAATTCTTTATTTGCTATTTTATCTCTAAGCTCTAAAGCTGTAAAGTTACAAATATTATTCATGAAAAAGTCCTCCTAGATTAAATTTTAATTATCCCATAACTTTAGGTACGATTAACGATCCATCAATAGATTCTGGAGCGTTAGATAAAGCTTCTTCAACAGAAAGAGATGGTTTTACCTCATCTTCTTTTAAGTTGTTAACATCATCATTTACTTGAGATAATGCTTGTGTTTCACTAACATCAACTTCATTTAACATATCAATATAGTTTAATATATCATTAAGTTCTTCTTGATATTTTTCAATTTCTTCAGGACTAAATTCAAGCCTTGCAAGTTTTGCAACATTTAGTACTTCTTCTTTTGTTAAAGCCATTTGTTTCCTCCTAATTTTGATTTTAAATAGAATTTAAATAATTTACTTCTTTCTTTTTAAGTGGTCTAGATTCCCCTGGTTTTAAACGAGGATCTAACTCTAGATTTCCAATAGCTATTCTTTTCAAGAATATAACTTTATGTCCAATATGATCGAACATTTTTCTAATTTGTCTGTTTCTTCCTTCTTTTATAGCTACGTTAAGTGTAGTACGAGTAGTTGTTGAAGAGATAACCTTTGCCTTTGCAGGTAAAGTTAACTGATCATCAATTAAAATTCCTTTTTTAATTTTATTTAAATCAGACATACGAACACTTCCTAAAACTTCAACATAATAAGTTTTATAAACTTCAGTTCTAGGATGGATAACTTTATTATAAATTTCTCCATCATTTGTTAAAATGATTAATCCTTCAGTTTCATAGTCAAGTCTTCCTATTGGGAAAATTCTTTCATTTGTCTTTACTAAGTTAGTGACAAGTTTTCTCCCTCTAGAATCCTTAACAGCAGATAAAACTTTCTGGGGTTTATTTACCATAAAATATAGTTTTTCACTTTTCTTTTTTCTTATTGAAACTCCGTCAATAAAGATTTTATCTTTATCATCAACTTTTAATCCTGACTGAGCTAATTGTCCGTTTACAGTAATTCTATCTTCATCAATCATTCTATCGATTGCTCTTCTAGAATCAATTCCTAAACTAGCTAAATATTTGTTTATTCTCATTTTTTCCATTTTTTATCCTTTTAAAATTTAATTGTTTAATTCATTTAATTGTTGCTTTATTTCAAAATAATTAGGTAATTCTTCAACAGTATCAATTCCTAAATATTTTAGAAATTTTTCAGTAACCTCGTAAAGGTTGGGTCTTCCAATACTATCTTTTTTACCGCAAACTCTAACAAACTTTTTAGATTCCATAGTTCCTATGATGCTATCAACTTTAACTCCCCTAATACTTTCTATTTCAGATTTAGTAATAGGTTGATTGTAAGCTATTATGGATAAAGTTTCAAGGGATGGAGCAGATAATTTTCTTGGTTTTTTTTCTTGTTCAAAGAAATTATTTACAATTTCTCCATATTTAGCATTTGAAACAAGATAAATATAATCTCCATTAACTTCTATATTTATTCCAGAATATTTTCTTTCACCTTTTAATTCATATATGATAGGAATTATTTTATCAATAGAAAGGGAAAAGAATTTACATAAGTCTTTTATTTTTATATCTTCACCACCTATTAATAAAATGGCTTCAATTTGATTTTTGATTTCATCCAATTGATTTTGATTTTTCAAAAATTTTCCTCCTATTAAAATATAAATGTAGAGTTATATAACTCTACATTTATGAACTAAAATTAATAATTATTTTCAGTAGACATTAGAACTGGTACATATTTATTGAAATTTTCTAAGAAAATAGATATACCATCAATTACAGAATTTAAAGGATTTTCAACAACAGTGACGTTCAATTTTAAAGAATGAGAAAGTTTTTTATCTAGTCCTCTAAGTAAAGCTCCACCACCAGTTAAATAAATTCCAGTTTTTCTTATATCAGCTGATAATTCAGGTGGAGTTTTTTCAAGTATAAGTTTAATTTCCTCTACTATTAAGTCAGTTGTTTCTTCTAAACAAGAAGAAATTTCACTAGAAGTAACTTCAATATTTACAGGAAGTCCTGAGATAAGGTTTCTTCCACTGATTTCATAAGTTAATTCTTCTTCTAATTTAATAGCAGCTCCAATTTCTTTTTTCAAAGTTTCAGCAGTTTTATAACCTATAAGGATATTATGAGCTTTTCTAATATAATCAATTATAAGAGAATCAAATTTATCCCCTGCAACTTTTAAAGATTTAGTAATAACTATTCCTCCTAGGGAAACAACTCCAATCTCAGAAGTTCCTCCTCCTATATCAACTATTAAGTTTCCTTCTGGTCTAAATACATCTATTCCAGCTCCAATAGCAGCTGCCATAGGCTCTTCTATAAGAAATGCTTCTCTAGCTCCAGCTTCTCTACTGATATCTATTACTGCTCTTTTTTCAACTTGAGTAACTCCTGCAGGAACACAAATTAAAACTCTAGGTGCAGATAATTTTTTTCCATTAGTTACTATTTTGTAAAAAGTTCTTAACATTTTTTCAGTAACTTCGTAATCAGCTATAACTCCATTTTTAAGAGGTCTGATAGCTTCTATGTTGGCAGGCGTTCTACCAATCATACTTTTAGCTTCTTCTCCCACAGCAAAAACATCTTTTGATTTGCTATTAAAAGCTACTACGGAAGGAGTATTTAATAGTATGCCTTTTTTTCTAACACAGATAAGTGTATTAGAGGTACCTAAGTCTATTCCTAAATCTTCAGAAAATAGGCTTAAAAATTTGTTAAATATGTTTTTCATTAAATTCACCTCAAGTTATAATTTTTCTAAACAATCTAAATCTATATTTAATTTTTTTAAAGACCTTAAAAATTTACCTAAAGGAAATCCCATTACAGAGAAGAAATCTCCTTCAATTTTTTTTACAAACAAAGCTCCCTTTCCTTGTATCCCGTAACTTCCAGCTTTATCAAAGGGTTCATTTGTATCAATATACCATTTGATTTCAGCATCGCTAATTTCATTGAAGAAAACTTTTGTGATTTCAGCATCTGAATAATGTATATTTTTATTAATATTTATTATTGAAAAAGCAGTAATAACTTCATGGGCTTTTCCAGAAAGTTCTCTTAACATGGCATAAACATCTTCTTCATTCTTAGGTTTTCCAAGAATTTTATTGTTTATACAAACTATTGTATCAGCACTTACAACAAACTCATCTTTATTTTCATTTGCAATTTCATAAGCTTTTTTATTAGAAATATCTTTGATTTGATCAATGATACTTTCTTTAGAACTAACTTCTTCTATTTCTTTAGTTTTAATTTTTAAATTGAAACCAAAATTTTCAAGAATTTCTTTTCTTCTTGGAGATTTTGATGCAAGAATCATAATTATTCTCCTTCGTCTTTCTTTTCTTTATTTTCTATATCTATATTTTCTAAACTAATTTCTTCTTCAACAATTTCTTCTTCAATAATTTCTTCAATATTTATATTGTCACCATCAATATTATCAATTTCATCTTCTTGAAAAAGAGGTAAAGTTTTATGTTCAATAGCTTCATCTATTTTTTCTTGAATAGTTAAATCCATAACATGTTGTTTCTTTTCATATTCTTGTAGTTGTTTTTTCTCTAAGGCTTCCTTTGCTGCGATTTGCTGATCAATTAAAGCTTTTTGTAATTTTAAGGCTTTAATTTTTTTATTCTTAAGATGGAGAAACTTAAAAAATCTAATTATTTCTTTTCCAACTAGGAAAAAAGAACAGACAAATATTATAACTCCAAGTAAGGTCCATATTAAATGCAATTTAATATTTTCAAATAAATATGTTGCAAAGTAAATAACAATAAAACCAAGATTTAAATCTATAAGTCCATATTGTATTATATTAAATTCATTTAAATATCCAGAAAAATATAATTTTAAAAATAAAACTAATATTGTTAATGCTATAACAAAAATAGTTCCAAAAAATAATCTAGTTCTATAAAATGTTTTTTTGTTTTTATCCTTTATAAAAATTATAAAAAAATCAGAAATAAGAACAATTAAAAAAGGTATATAGAATAGACCGAAATATTTAGTTAAATGTTTAACAAAATAACTCATATTTACTCCTAAAATTTAAACGATATAAAAATCTATCACACACTACATTTTATCATAACAAAACTAAGTTTTCAAGAAATAAAGAAGGTGTTAAGAGAGTAATTGTTGACAATTTTGATAAATAAATGGTATAAAATATATATAGACTATAAAATAGAACTAGAATAATTTTATTTACAAAAATTAAGGTATGTTAGAATAATTTTATGTTAATAAATTATAGGGTAAGGAAAAAGGAGGTTAATATGGAAAGTAGTGGAAAAGTGGTTGCTATAAACGGAAAGAAAGTTACACTTAGAATGTACAGAGAAAGTACTTGTTCACATTGTTCAGGATGTGGTGAAGATACAAAGGTAGCTAAAGAATTGGTGCTTGAAGTAGACCAAGATGTTGAAATAGGGGATATTGTAACGTTTCAAATGAAAGATTCTAAGTTTTTAAAAATAGGATTCTTAGTATATATAGTTCCAATTATAATGATGATTGTAGGATTTAATGTTGGAACAAAATTAGGATATACAGAAAAAGGATCAGCTGCTTTATCATTTTTATTTTTAGCTATTACATTTGGAGTAATACATTTGATAGATAGATTTTTAGTAAAAGAAAAAGTTCAAATGGAAGTTTTAAAAGTTGAAAAAGATGATGGGCAAATAGATCAAGATACTTGTGATGTTAAACATTAAAAATGGAGGGGCTATGAAAAAAATAGTTGTGCTTATGTTTATAATTAGTATATTTTCTTATTCTTCAACATTGAATTATAACCAAGTAAAAGATGTAAATGGAATTACAATTAATAGAATTACAAAACGCCCCTTTACAGGAATGGTAAAAAATAAAAGAGACAGAGAATTTTATAAAAATGGAAAACCTAATGGGAAATGGCTGACATTTTATACTAATGGAAATTTAAAATCTATAGAAAACTGGAAAGATGGAAAGCTTCATGGAAAATATATATTATATAGTTCAAATGGAGAAAAATATCTAGAAACAGAATATAAAAAAGGTATGGATAATGGAGATTATAAAATATTTTATTCTGATGGGAAACTTAGGATAGCGGGAAAACTAAAAAAAGGGAAACCTATTGGTAGCTGGAGAAGTTATAGTATGGAATATTATGATATTTTAGAAAGAAATGCCTTATATGCAAGTGGGAAAGAAAATGCAAAGAAAAACTAAAAATTATAAATTTTTTCAAAATAAAAAGTGTGAATATTTTCCTTGCCACAAAATGAAAAATCCTGAAGGAAATTTTAATTGTCTTTTTTGTTATTGTCCTTTATATTCTTTAGGGGATCAATGCGGAGGAAATTTCAAGTATAATTCTAAAGGAATAAAGGACTGTTCTAATTGTATCTTGCCTCATGTGAAAGATATAGGTTATGATCATGTTCAGATTAAAATAAAAGAAGTTATAAATAAAGTTAAAAAATAGTTGACATTAACTATCAGGTATGGTACTATAATATTCGCTTAGAGACAACAGCTACAAGGGTACACCCAGCCACATACCGAACCTGGAAGTTAAGCTTGTAAACGCCGAAAGTACTTAGGGGGCAGCCCTTTGGGAGGATAGGAAGTTTCTAAGCTTTTATATTTTTAGACTAATTAAATAACTATATATAACAAATACCACAAATTTCTTTGTGGTATTTTTTTTTATAAAAATTTAGTATAATGAGATTGTATATAAAATAATTTAAGAGGACGTGGATAATATGGAAATAAAATATTTTCAATATCAGGATAACTTTTTAAAAAAATTAAAGTCAGATGAAAGAACAATTATGGTTTTTAGTGATTATTCATTAAAAAATACATATATGAAAAATAGAGAAAAGAATATATTGAAGCCAGAGGGAAGATTATTAACTTTGGATGAATTTAATAAATTTATTTTTAAAACAAATAAAATGCTTTTAACAGATGCTAAAAGACCTCTTACTTTTTATAAAGTTTTAGATAAAGAAATAAAAAAAGAATTAAATATAAATAATTATTATGACATTATAGATTTAGCAGATTTATTTTTTAAATATTATAAAGAAAAAAATCTTAGTTTAACTGAGGATATAGTAAATCTTCAAAAATGGCAAGGGGATTATATTAATAGATTTGATAGAATAAAATATAAATATGATGAATTTTTAGAAGAAAATAATTATTTACCAAGTGACTGGTTAGAAAATTATGATAATTTTAATGATGATTTTTTAAAGTTCTATAATAATATTATATTTGTAGATATATTTGATTTTTCAAATTTGCATAAAAGAATAATAAGAGAAATAGAAGAAAAAATAAATATAGAATTATATTTACAATGTAATAAAGAAGATTATAATGAAGAGCTATTGAAATTAGAAAAAGTTTCATTAAAGGGGATAAAAAATATTCAAGTTCAAGTTTATGAAACTAATGAAGATTTAGAAGAGATGTTGAACTTAATATATTTACACAAGGAAGGTGAAAATCCCTTTGATATTTTTTCTCCAAATCCTGAAATGAATAATTTTCATAAAATATTACCTAAATATTTCAAATCACAAAAGTTAAAGGTTCTAGATGATACTAAACTTTATAGATTTATGGATAAGCAATGTGATTTATTAAACTCAGTTGAATATAAAAAAGAAAAGGGGATAAATGTAGAATTTTTAGTCCAGTGTCTAAATGATGAAACATTTTGTGAAATTTATAATATTGATAAAAATATTTTAAAATATTATAAATTGTTAATTGAAAATGAATATAGATACTTAAATCCAAATACTATAGAAGAAGATAATATAGGATGGATAATAAAAAAATATAATTTTGAAAGAGAAGAGGTGGAAGCTTTTAGAGAAGGTTTTAATAAAATTTATAATGATCTAAGAAATCTTTCAAATTATACAAGTATAGATGAATTTTATAATTATCTAAAGGAAATTGGCCTAGATAAATTTGAAGAAATGAATTATAAGGATTTCATAGATAAATTTTATGAAGTTTTAGGAAATATAAAATCAAGTGAAAGACTTTGTGGCCCACTTGGTTTTAAAAGCTTATTTAAAGAAAATATTGGAGCTTCAATTTATAAATTATTAATAAAATATTTAGAAGGAATAGAAATAAGAGAAGTTGATAGGGAAAAATCAGAAAAAACAGTTGGCTTAATAAAAAATATAGAAGATGCAAGATTAAATTATGGTAGAGATAGTTATTTTATAGATATAACAAATGATAAATTACCAGGAAATATAAAGGATTCTTTTATTTTTACCCAAAGCCAAAGAGAAGAAAATAATTTTGTAACCCTAGATGAAAAAATAAATATTATAAAGCAAAGATTTGTTCAAGGGGTATTTAATTCAAGGGAAAGTATTATTTTTACTAAGAAAAATGAAGAAACTGGTTTGGAAAAATCTATGTTTTTAGAAGAATTAATTTTAGAAAATAATTTAGAGATAGAAAAAAAGAATTTATCAGAAGAAAATATAAATAAAATAATAGAAAAAAGTCTATATGAAAAAAGAAATTTTAATGTTTTAAGAAGAGAAAATGAAATAGAAAAGGATTTTAAAAATTTAAAGGATAATCAAATATCCCTTGGAGCTTATGATGTAATTATGCTTTCTTCTTGTGAATATAAGTATTTTTTAAATAAAATTATGAAGCTTGAAAAGGAAGATGAAATTTCTTATGGGACATCTCTTAGGTTACTAGGAACTACAGTTCATAAAATTTTTGAGCAAGTTGGAATAATAATGAGAGATCAGATAGAAAAGAGAGCTGATTTTAAAGTTCAAGAAAAAATCCTAGATAAATATATTAAAATGGCAAAGGAATCAGATAAGATGAAGGTTCCAGTTTATGTGGATATTTATTTAAATAAGATAATTTATCCTGCAATAAAAAATAGTATATTTGAATTCTATCGTTCTTTGGAAAAAAGATTTAAAAATAAAGAGATTAAAAGTTTTTATAGTGAGAAGGAAAAGATTTATAAAAGTGATTATTCAAACTTAAAGGAATATCCTGAAATTTTAATAAAGGGAAGAATAGATTTAGCCATAGAGACGAATAAAGGAAATACATTAGTTGATTATAAAACTGGTGGAAGACAAGATGGACAGCTTGATATTTATTCTATAATAATGTATGGGGCCCTAAAAGAAACAGAAAAAATAATGTACAATGTTTTTAAAATGGAAGAGATAGTTGAAAGAAAAAATATATTCACTAAGGAGAGTTTAAATGAACTATTCTTAGAATTTGTAAAAACTAAAAATTATAAGAGAACTCATAAGAAGTCCCTATGTAATAATTGTGATTATGCAAAAATTTGTAGAAGGGAGGAGAGTTATAAGAATGAAGAAGATATTAAAGGCTAGTGCAGGAACAGGAAAAACTTATAGATTGGCACTTGAATATGTTATTTCTTTAATAAAGGGAGAATCTCAAAATGATATTATAGTTATGACTTTTACAAGAAAGGCAACTTCAGAAATAAAAAAGAGAATAATTGAATTCTTAAAAGATCTATATCTAATGAAAGAAGAGGGGATAAACTTAAAAGAATCTATAGAAAATCTATATCCTAATATAAATTTAAAAAAAGAGGAGATAGGAAAAATATATAAAGAGGTTATTTTAAATAAAGATAATCTAAAAGTTTATACTATTGATGGATTTAAAAATATTATATTTAAAAATTCCATATCAAAAATGTTAAATATAAATTCCTTTGAAATTATAGAGGATTTTGAAAATTATGAAATTTTAAAAAAATGTTTTGAGAAGATAACTTCTAGTGAAAAGAATTTTGGACTTTTCCAGAAATTTTTTGAAACAAATTTAGAAAGAAATATAGAAAATCATATAGAAACTCTAGGAAGCATAATAAATCATAGATGGAAATATATTTTAATTGAAAAGAAAGAAAGATTGCCCTATGAGGTTGAAAATAAAATTACAAAAATAGAAGAAATGCTAGATGTTTTGGAAAAAATTAGAGAATATAAGAAGAAAGAAAATGTTCCGATAGTAGAGCATGTTAAAAAGCCATATAAGGATTATTTAGATTTAGAAGATGATTTTGATAAGGAAAAGTTTATTTTAAATAATTGGAAAAATATATTAGATGACAAATATATTTTTGATGGAAGAAAGATAAGAGCTGGGAAAGATGAGTATGTTTTAGAATTATTTGAAGAAGAAATGGAAATAATGGATAGCTTGAAAACTGAAGTTTCTAAAAGAATATATAATTCTAAGGTAATATCATATGAAAGGGAAATGTTATCGTTTTTAGATTATATCTATATGATATATGATGAGATAAAATTTAAGGAACATAAGTTTACTCATAGTGATATAACAAACTATACTCTTAAATATATTGGAGATAGCAAGCTTAATTTACTTGAAGGAAATAAAATAACAGATTATATGAGGGAGATTCTTGAAAGTAACGCAAGTACAGTATTCATAGATGAGTTTCAAGATACTAGTGTAGTTCAATGGAAGATTTTAAATCCATTTATTGAAAGTGCTAAAAATATAATCTGTGTTGGGGATGAAAAGCAAAGTATATATGGATGGAGAGATGGAGATAAGGATCTTTTCATGAGTTTACCAGATATTTTAAATTCCCAGGTTGAAAACTTAGATACTTGCTATAGAAGTGAAGAGAGAATAATAGATTTTACAAATAATTTCTTTAAAAATTATTCTGAAAATTTAACTGAAATAAACTGGGATTTTTTAGAAGTTAAAGGAAACAAAAAAGAAAATGAAGGTTTTGTAGGAGTTTATACTAGGGGAGATAATAAGGATGAAGAGTTTTCCTATGAACAAATTATAAAGCTCCTTAAAGAAAATTATAATGAAAATTATAGGGGAGTAGGAATTTTAGCTAGAAATAATAAAATTTTAAATAAAATGGCATTTCTTCTTTCAGAAAATAAGATTCCATATTTTTTAGAGACTAGACTTAGTATATTTGAATCAAGGGTTGTTTCTCCTATTTTAACTTTATTTAAATATTTTGTAACAGAGAATATTTTTTATTTAGTTGAATTTTTAAGGGATGATCTTATATTTATAGGTGATGATTCTTTAAAAGAATTACTTTTAAATATTGAAGATTTAGAAGATTTTAATTTTAAAAATGAAGAAGAGAAAAAAGTATATGAAAAAATAATTAAATATAAAAAATTATATGATGAAAATGAATTTATATTATCTGAAGTTATAGAAAAAATAATAAAGGAATTTGCAATTGTTGATAAATATAATAGCGAAAGTGATATTAAAAATCTTTATAAATTTACAGAAAAATGTAAAAGTTTTGCTTTTATAGAGGAATTATTAGAAGAAGTTAGAGAAAATAATGATTCTAGTGAATATAGGCAGGAATCTACTAAAGAATATAATGGTGTAGCTCTCATGACTATTCATAAATCTAAGGGTCTTGAATTTGATACAGTTTTTTATATTCATAAGGAAACAAATAGTTTTCCAAATAGAGGTTTTCAATTTAATATAAAAATAAGCAAAGATTATAAAAAAGTTGAAGATTATTTAATAACAGAAAGTACTTATGAAAAGATTTTTAATTATTTAGAAGATCAGTTTGATTATTTAAGTGATAAAAAAAGAAAAGAAAATGAAGAAGAGGTTAATAATGTCTATGTTGCTTTAACAAGACCTAAGAAAAATTTATTTATAGTTGTAGATAGGACTAGTAAAACAAGTGTTTTTCAAAAGGTTCTAAATGAAAGTTATTTAAAAAATCAACTAATTTATAATATGGGAGAAGTTTTATTAACTAAAGAAGAATCAAAGGAAGAGGGAAGTAATAAAATTTTAGAAATGGATATTGATTTTAGTCAGTTATCATATGATCAAGAGAAGATGGATGAGAATATAGAAAAAATAAAAAATGATAGGGAAAATTTTAGTATTGATAGGGAAGAAAAGAAAATTTTAGGAACAGTTGTCCATTATTTTTTTGAAAATATTAAATATGCTTCTGATAATGAAATAATAAGAGCTAGAGAAAAGACTATTTCAAAATATGGAGCTTTATATGAAGAGAATTTTTTAGAAAAGTTATTTTCTAGAAAGTTTGTAGAAAAAAATATAAGGGAAAATAGTGAAATCTTTTCAAAATCTTGGGATTTAGTTTATAATGAATATCCTATTTACTCAGAAGAAGAAAAAAGTCTGTATAGAATTGATAGACTAATGATAAAAAAAGCAACTTCTAATGAAATGGGAAAGGTATCCATAGTAGATTATAAAACAGGGGGACATGAGGAAGAACAGATTGAAAATTATGAAAAATTAATTTCAGAATCTTTGGAAAAATTAGGAGTTTTGCAAGATTATAATATAGAAAAGATATATTTAGAAATTAAGATTGAAAATATTTAGGAGGAAGGTATGGAAAAAATATTAGAACTAGAATTTATTCAAAATTATGCCATGGCTATTTCTTCCATATTGGAAGCTGATGTAACTATTATAGATAAGAATTTAAAAAGAGTAGCAGGAACAGGGGAATATAAAGAAAAGTTAGGGGAAAAGATACCTGATGATTCTCTTTTTGGAGAGATTATCTTAAAGGGATATGAAAATAATATAGGGAATTGTTTAGAAGAAGAGTCTTGCTTAAAATGCGAGAAGAGGAATTATTGTAAAGAACTTGCTAATATAGCAGAACCTATTTATTTAAATGATGAAATAATAGGAGTTATAGGAATAATAGCCTTTGATAAGGATCAAAAAAAATGTCTCTTAGAAAAAAGAGCTTCATTAGAAGAATTTTTAAAGTATATGAGTTTACTTCTTGAAAGTAAAATCCAACTTGCTATGGAAAAAAATAAATTAGAAGATCAGATAAAAGAGGTAATAAATTCTCAAAGTAATAAATTTAAAAGAAATAAATATATAGGGAGAAATAAAAAAATTATTGAGATTTTAAACTTATGTGATAAGATTGCAAACTCAACTTCCACAATAGTTATAACAGGAGAGAGTGGAACAGGAAAGGATTTGTTAGCAAAATATATTCATTCAGTAAGTGATAGAAAGGATGAATTAATGATATCTATAAATTGCGGGGCTATACCTGAAAATCTTGTAGAAAGTGAACTTTTTGGATATGAAGAGGGAGCTTTTACAGGGGCTAAAAAGAAAGGGCATATTGGTAAATTTGAATTAGCTAATAAAAGTACTTTGTTTTTAGATGAAATAGGAGATATGCCGCTGCATGTTCAAAAGAAATTATTGAGAGTTTTGCAAGAACAAAAAATAGAAAGAATTGGAGGTAAAGATTCGATTCCCATAGATGTTAGAGTTATTTGTGCAACTAATAAGAACTTAGAAGAAATGGTAAAGGAAAAAACTTTTAGAGAAGATCTTTATTATAGAATTAATGTTATTCCAATAGAGATTCCTGCTTTAAGAAATAGAAAAGATGATATTATGAATTTTATAAACTATTTTATAAAAATTTATAATAAAAAATTAAAGAAAAATATTTTAGGAGTCACAAGGGAAGCTGAAAAAATGTTGGTAGCTTATGATTGGCCTGGAAATGTGAGAGAACTTAAAAATATAATAGAATATATAGGGAATATATTAGAAGGAAGTTATATTGATGTTAAGGATTTACCTAGACAAATAAGCAAAAATAATGGAATAAATATATTAAACAAAAATTTATCCCAAATAATTGGGGAATATGAAAAAAATGTTCTAGAAGAATTAATGAAGGATATAAAAACAGTTGAAGAAAAGGACGTTCTAGCTAAAAAGCTAGGGATAAGTAGAGCTACCTTGTACAGAAAATTATTATCTTATGGATTATAAAATGAATTATCAAAAATGAGAAAGGTTTATCAAAAATGATAAACCTTTCTTTTTAATTGTTTAGGAGATGATTGCAGAATGAATTATCAAAAATGAGAAATTTAAGAGAAGGGAAAATAAATAGAAAGCAGAAAAAATAAGGAGTTATGAGTTGGCATAAAAATTGCTTATTATATATTTGTTAAATAAATTAAAAAAGAGGTGAAGTTATGAATAAATATACAGATCTTATAAAATTAGTTAAATCTGAAATGAAACCTAGTATGGGATGTACAGAACCAGTTGCTATAGGATTAGCAGTTTCCAACACATGCAGATATTTAGAAAAACCAGCTACTAAGTTAAAATTAAAGATAAGTTCAAATATTTTTAAGAATGCTTTTTGCGTAAAATTACCTAATACAGAAGAAGCAGGAATAAAATTAGCTTCAGCCTTAGGTTATTTATTAACTAAAGAAGACAATGATATGGAAATTTTTAAAAACATAACTAATGATTTAGTTTTAGAAGCTAAAGAATTATTGAAAAAGGGATTTGTTGAGACTGAAGCTGTTCAAGATAGCAGATTTTATATAGAAGTTTTAGCAATTAATGATAATGAAGAAATTAGAACAATAACTTTAGATAAACACGATAATTTAGTTAAAGTTGAAAAAAATGGAGAAACTATTTTAAATAAATTAGAAGAAAAAAAAGAAAATGAAAATAAAATAAAAGAAGAAAAATTAGATATTTCTAAATTTACAGTTAAAGAATTAGTTGAGATAGCTGAAAATATAGATATTAAAGAATTAGAATTCTTAAAAGAATGTATTGATATGAACTTAGCAGCTTCTGAGGAAGGGCTTAGAAAAGATTACGGAATGCATATAGGAAGAACAATGAAAAGATTAATAGAAGAAAAAACATTATCTAATGACTTAGTAAACTATGTTAAAATGACAGTCTCTTCAGCAAGTGATATGAGAATGGGAGGAGGACCATTATCTGCAATGACAGTTGCAGGAAGTGGAAATCAAGGTTTTCAAACAACGTTACCTATAATAGCAGCATCTAAATATTTAAAATTATCTCACGATAAAAGCTTAAGAGCTTTATTTATGAGTATATTAATTATGCTTAGAATGAAATGTAAATTAGGTAGATTATCTCCAATATGTGGAGCAATGCTAGGGGGAACAGCAGCTTCAGCAGGAATTGCTTGGATTTTAGGAGGTAAAATAGAAGAAATATCAGGGGCTATGCAAAATATGTTTGCCAATGTTTCAGGAATGATGTGTGATGGTGCAAAAGATGGTTGTGCAGTAAAATTATGCACTTGTTCTGGAGAATCAGTATTGTCAGCAAAATATTCTATGGCAGGGGTAAGAGCTTGCAAAACAGATGGTATAGTTAGTGAAAAATTAGAAGATACAATAGATAATATAGCAAGACTTTCAAATGAAGGAATGAAAGAAATAGATATGAATGTAATAGACATCTTATCTAAAAAATAAATAAGAAATAATCTTAATTTTTAAATAATATACAACTCACAAAAAAGCAGGAATATAAATTCCTGCTTTTTAAATAATTTAAATTATTTATTAAATATAAGATCTTTTACACAAAGCTTTGGTACGTACATATGATGATTTTCTTCATCACGATAGTATTTAGTTTCTTTGTGTATAGCGTTGAAGATAGATGATTTCTCAGCAGGCTCCCCTAGAGCAATCATAATCTCACAGCTATAATTTTCAGGAATATTTAAAAGTTGTTGTATTTTATCCTTGTTAAATGATGCTAGAATACATCCACCTAAATTCATTTCAGTTGCAGTTAACAAAATATTTTGAGAAGCAATACCCATATCAAAATAATTATAGTTATAATTTAAGTTTTTTTTGTTTGGTAGACATAATACAATATAAGCTCGAGGACATTCCTTTTCAGAAGGATTCCATTTTATTCCTCCAGCCCATGCAATATTTGGAAATATTTCATCACATAGATTTTTTTCCCAAACAAGAGCATATCTTATGTTTTGACCGTTTCTAGCACTAGCTGCAAGTCTAGCGTTTTCAATCATTTTTAATAATTCTTCCTTATAGACACTTCTACTTGTAAAAGATCTATATGAACGATTTTTTAAAAATATATTTTTATCCATAATTTAAACCTCCCAGTGATAATAAACCCGTATTAAACCCTAATTAGATAATAGATGAAAAATAAATAAAAGTCAATTTTAAATTTTAAGTTATAGACAAAAATAGAATAATAAGATATGATTATATTAAGAGGTGAGAAGTATGAAACAAACTTTAGAAGAATATTTAAATGCAATAAGTCATTATGTGGGAGCTGGTTTATCAGTTATTGCTTTAGTTTTAATGATTATCAAATCTTCTAAAACTTTAGAAGCAGGTTATATCTTAGGTTGTGTAATTTTTGGATTGGCATTAATATTTTTATATTCAATGTCAGGAACATATCATATTTTAAAAAAAGGAAAGGCTAAAAATATATTTAGAGTCTTAGACCATGTGGCAATTTATGTGTTGATTTCAGCATCTTATACGCCTTATATTTTTACTGTTTTACATGGTAAAACTAGATGGATTGTTTTTTGTGCTCAGTGGGGTCTTACTTTATTTGGGATTATTTTTAAAATGTTTTTCACAGGAAGATTTAAAGCCGTTTCTACTTTAATTTATTTATTTATGGGATGGATGGTAATGTTTGTATTTAAGGATATAAAATTATCTTTAAGTACTATGTCTTTAGACTTTTTAATTACCGGTGGTATAATTTATTCAGTAGGTGCATTGTTTTATATGATGAAAAATTTAAAATTTAGTCATTGTATATGGCATATGTTTGTAATAGGTGGAAGTTTATTTAATTTTTTATCTATTTATTATATAGTTTAGGAGAAAAGATGAATTTTTATATAAAAATGATAATTAAAATGTTAGAAAGAAGCATGACAGGTCAAGATTCAGAAGTTTTGGAAAAATTGAAAAAAGGGATAGATTTGTCAATAAAGGATAAGGAAGAACTAGAAGAAATAATAGATAGTTTATAACTATTAAAATTATGGAGGAAACTATGGAATTTGTAAAGGATTTTAACAAAGAAGCGATAATTTATAAGGAGAGGACCTATTCTTATAAAGAAGTGATAAGAGCAGCGAAATATTTTTCATCAATATTAAAGGTTAATAAAGGTGATAGAGTAGTAAATTTTATAGAAAATAGACCGGAATTTATATTTAATTTTTTTGGAGCTTGGGATGCAAAGGTAACTCCAGTAAATGTAGATGCTTCTTATGATGAAGAAGAATTAGAATATGTTTTATCAGATTGTGAGCCTAAATATATTTTAACGTCAACAAAAAATTATGAAACAGCTAAAGAAGCTGTTAAACTTTCAGGGAAAAAAATTGAAGTTATAAATACACAAGAGATAGAAATTCCTGAAGATTTTAAAGTAGATGAGTATTCAATAAAATCTCCTAATCCAGAAGATATAGGAGTTTTACTATATACATCAGGAACAACAGGGAAACCAAAGGGAGTAATGTTAACTTTTGATAATTTAATGTCAAATGTAGATGCAATAACAGAGATAAAAATGGCAACTCCACAAGATAGGATACTGGCATTATTACCTTACCATCATGTATTGCCTCTTTCGATAAATTTACTTATGGCAATTCATATAGGAACATTAATTGTTTTATTAGATGATCTTTCAGCAAGTTCAATAACAGGAGCGTTAAAAAAGCATAAAATTACTATAGTTGTAGGAGTTCCTAGACTTTGGGAAATGATACACAAAGGAGTAATGGGTAAAATAAAAAGCAATAATTTTGCTAGTAAATTATTTAAATTATGTGGGAAAATAAATAATGATAAATTTAGCAAGTTAGTTTTCAAAAAAGTTCATGAGGCCTTTGGAGGGCATATAAGATTTTTTGTTTCAGGAGGAGCAAAAATTAATCCTGAGATATTAAATGATTTCAATACTTTAGGAATAAAAGTTTTAGAAGGTTATGGATTAACAGAAACATCTCCTATTATAGCTTTTAATAGGGAAGATGATATTAAAAATGGTACTGTTGGAACTTTAATTCCAGGAGTTAGAGTAAAAATAGAAAAAGATGGTGAGCTTGTAGTAAAGGGTAGAAATGTAATGAAAGGTTACTATAATAAACCTGAAGCAACAGCTGCTGCAATAGATGAAGATGGATGGTTCCATACAGGAGATTTAGCTAAAATAGAAGATGGATATATTTCTATCATAGGAAGAAAAAAAGAAATGATAGTTCTATCTAATGGTAAGAATATAAATCCTATAGATATTGAAAATGAAATATTAAAAGGAACAGACATAGTTCAAGATATAGCAATTGTTGAGCATAATAATCATTTACTAGCTTTAGTTTATCCTGATTTTAAAATTGTAAACGAAAGAAAAATAACTAATATTACAGAAACTTTAAAATGGGAGATTGTGGATAGCTATAATGTTACAGCTCCTAAATATAGAAAAATATTAGAAATAAAAATTGTAAAAGAAGAATTACCTAAAACAAAGTTAGGAAAGCTTAGAAGATTTATGCTTAAAGATTTAATAGTAGATGATGAGACAAAAGAAACAAGAGAGGCTAAGGCTAAAAAGAAAGAAAAAGCTAGAAAAGAAGATAAAGAATATAGTACTGTTGAGTTTAAAGCTCTTTATGAATATATTAAAAAAGAACATGGAGAAGAAATAACTCCAGATTCTCATATAGAAATAGATTTAGGATTAGACTCTTTAGATATTGTTGAAATGAATGCTTTTATTGAAAAAACTTTTGGATTTGAAATTAATGAAGAAGAAGTTGGAACAGTTAAAGCTATTAGAGATATTTGTGAATATATTAGAAAAAACAGTAATTTTTATCACCAAGAAGATGTGGATTGGAAGGAAATTCTTTTAAAAGAAGATATAAAATATGATTTACCAAAAAGCTTTATGGTTACTATAACAAGAATAGTTCTTACTCCTGTATTTGCTTTTTATTTAAGACTTAAAAAGAAGGGATTAGACAAAATAAGTAAAGATAGAAGAATATATATATGTAATCACGAAAGTTTTATAGATGCCTTTGCAGTAGGGAGAATGTTCGAATCTTCTCAAGCTAAAAACACTTACTTTTTTGCCATAAAAAAACATTTTGAAAAACCAATAATGAAATACATGGCAGATCATGGAAATATTGTTTTAGTAGATATTAATAAAAATTTAAAAGAAAGTTTACAGATTGCAGCAAAAGTTTTAAAATCCAATAAAAGTTTAGTCATTTTTCCAGAAGGAGCAAGAACAAGAGACGGAGAACTACAGAACTTTAAAAAGTTCTTTGCTATTCTTTCAAAGGAGTTAAATATTCCTGTAACAGTATTAGGTATAACAGGAGCTTATGAGGCAATGCCATATGGATCTAAGTTCTTTAAATCAGGAGACCTAGAATTAGAGGTTTTGGGAGATATTTATCCTGAAAAATTATCTGTTGAAGATATAGTCAAAGAGTCCAAAAATATGATTTTTAATTGGAAAAATAGTCAGAAAACCCTTAAAACAAAAAAGAATTAAGTTGACAAAACAGGTATTATAAGTTATAATTATCTTGAATTAGATTAAAAGAAATTTAGCTTTGTGAAATGGGGTATCGAAATAAGTACTTAAGTTTCAAAACTAGTCTTTATCTATTCATTAAAAAGTATTTTATGGAGGTATCACAATGAACAAAGGAACAGTTAAATGGTTTAACGCAGAAAAAGGGTTTGGATTCATCACATCTGAAGAAGGAAATGACTTATTCGTACATTTCTCTGAAATCAAAAAAGAAGGATTCAAAACTTTAGAAGAAGGTCAATCAGTTACTTTTGATGTAAAAGAAGGACAAAAAGGACCTCAAGCAGCTAACGTAGAAATCGCGTAGTTCTTGTAAAAAAAAAAGTAATTTTCATCCCACTCGTAAGAGTGGGATTTTTTTTACTTTAAATTAGAATTAAAAGAAATTTATGATTAATAAAAAATATTTAAGTTGACAAAAGTATCAATATAGGTTATACTTGTCTAGAAGTAGATTAAAAGAAACTTAGCTTTGTGGAATGAGGTATCGAAATAAGTACTTAAGTTCAAAACTAGTCTTTATCTATTAAATTAAAAAAGTATTTTATGGAGGTATCACAATGAACAAAGGAACAGTTAAATGGTTTAACGCAGAAAAAGGGTTTGGATTCATCACATCTGAAGAAGGGAAAGATTTATTCGTACATTTCTCTGAAATCAAAAAAGAAGGATTCAAAACTTTAGAAGAAGGTCAAGAAGTAACTTTTGATGTAAAAGAAGGACAAAAAGGACCTCAAGCAGCTAACGTAGAAATCGCGTAGTTCTTGTAAAAAAAAGAATTTTAATCCCGCTCATAAGAGTGGGATTTTTTTATGTTTTTTTGTATATGTAGATGTTCTATAAAATGGAACAAAAAAAAATAGAAGCCCTTTTTTTTAAAGGGAAAGATTAGATTGGAAGGAACAAAAAAATAGAAAAACTGATTAGTGGAAAAAGAAAAAATAAATTGGTATAATTTATTTATAAGGAATCGATTATAAAAAATTATAGTGGAGGGATGTATGGATAAATTAAATAAAAAAGGAATATGGGAAGCTTATAGGTTTTCAATTATTTTAATAGGAGCAATACTGATAGGAAGTTTAGTTGGTTTAAAAATGGGAGAAGGGGCTAAAGTTTTTAAACCTTTAGGAGATTTATTTATAAATGGAATGTTTACTTTGGTTGTTCCATTAGTTTTAGTAACAATTAGTGGATCTATTTCAGCAATGAGTGATATGAAAAGACTTGGTAAAATATTAAAAAGTTTACTATTAATATTTGTTGGAACTGGAGCTATTGCAGCAGTTTTAGTTTTAATTGTTGTCCATGTTTTCCCACCAGCAAAGGGAGTAGTTTTAAATATGCCTCAAGCAACAACTTTAAAGCCTTTTTCAACAGGTAGTCAAATTGTATCAGCTTTAACTGTTACAGATTTTCCCCAGTTAATATCAAGAAAAAACATGTTACCTTTAATAATATTTGCAATAATATTTGGTATGTGTGTTAACGCAATTGGAGAAAAGGGGAAAATAGTTGCAAAGGGATTAGATGCATTATCAGAAGTATTTTTAAAAATGGTAAGTTTATTAATGTATTATGCCCCAATTGGTTTAGGAGCATATTTTGCAGCATTAATAGGACAATATGGAAAAGATTTGATAGGTTCTTACGCTAGAGCTCTGGCTATTTATTATCCTCTATGTTTTGTATATATGATTATATTTTTCCCTATTTACGCTTATATTTCAGGAGGAAAAGAGGGTGTTAAATCTCTTAAACATGTATTTTCTCCAGCTGTTACAGCTGTAGCAACTCAAAGCAGTATAGCAACTCTTCCAGTAAACTTAGAAGCTTGCGAAAATATAGGAGTACCAAAAGATATAAGAGATATAGTTCTTCCAATAGGAGCAACAGCTCATATGGATGGGACAGTATTTAGTACTATTTTAAAGATTTCATTCTTGTTTGGAATATTTGAAATACCATTTACAGGAATGGGAACTTATATAAGTGCAATTTTACTTGCAATAGCAGGTGGAGTAGTTATGTCAGGAGTTCCTGGAGGAGGATTAATAGGAGAAATGCTAATAGTTACCATGTATGGTTTTCCACCTGAGGCATTTCCTATAATAGCTACAATAGGTTATTTGGTAGATCCACCAGCAACAATGATTAATGCAAGTGGTGATACAATAGCTTCAATGTTAGTTACAAGAGCTGTAGAAGGAAAAGATTGGTTGAATAAAAAATTAGGTTAATATACAATAACTCTCAAATTATTTTGAGGGTTATTTTTTTTATTGTGTTAAAATATAACTGAAAATCTTAAAATAATGTGATATTATATAGCTAAGTAAAGAATTAAAATATAGAAAGGAGTTGGCTATGGATAGAGAAATATTATTGAAAAATGTAAAAAGAGTGGTAATTAAAATAGGAACATCAACATTAACTCATGAGAATGGATATCTAAACATAAATAAAATAGAAAAATTAGTTAGAAACATATCACATATTCAAAACTTAGGTTATGAAGTTATTGTTGTAAGTTCAGGAGCAGTTGGAGCAGGAATGGGAAGACTGAATTTGAAAGAAAGACCCAAAACAATTCCTGAAAAACAAGCAATAGCAGCAGTAGGTCAAGTTGCTTTAATTCATTTATATCAAAAATTATTTTTTGAATATAATAAAAATATAGCTCAACTACTATTAACAGGGGAAGATTTAGGAGATAGACAAAGATTTTTAAATGCAAGAAATGCATGTTTTGAATTAATTAGTAAAAATATAATACCAATAATAAATGAAAATGATTCTGTTTTAACAGAGGAAATAAAAATAGGAGATAACGATACATTATCAGCATTAGTATCTAGCTTGATAGATGCTGATTTATTAATAATTTTATCCGATATAGATGGACTTTATACAGCAGATCCAAGAAAAGATCCAGAAGCTAAATTAATAAGTACAGTTGAAGAAGTTACTCCAGAAATTAAAGATATGGGTAAGGGAGCTGGAAGCAGTTTAGGTACTGGAGGAATGGCAACAAAAATAAGAGCAGCAGAAATAACTGTTTCAAAGGGAATTAATATGCTTATTGCAAATGGAGAAAATCCTAGCATCATTGTGGATGTGTTAGAAGGAAAAGAAGTAGGAACTTTATTCTTAGCAAATAATAAGACAGAAAATTCTAAAAAGCACTGGATAAAATATAATTCGTCTAAGCACGGGAAAATAGTAGTTGATAAAGGGGCTGAGGAAGCTATTAAGGTAGGTAAGAGTTTACTTCCGAAGGGAATTGTTAGAGTTGAAGGAGACTTTATAAAAGGTGAAGTAATAGCTATATATTCAGTTGATAAAAAAGAAATAGGAAAGGGGATAGTAAATTATTCTTCTTCTGAGATTAATTTGATTAAAGGTCGGCACAGTAAAGATATAGAAAAAATATTGAAATACCAAGAATATTCAGAAGTAATACATAGTAATAACATAAGCAGAGACTAGGAGGGGAAATGGATTATATAAAGGAAATTTGTAAAAATGCAAAACTTGCATCTAGAAAATTAATTAGTTTAAGTGCAAAGGATAAAAATAGAATTTTAAAAGCAATGAGTGATGCTCTTCTTAATTCATTAGAAGAAATATTATTAGAAAATGAAAAAGATATTTTAAATGGAAAAGCTAAAAATTTATCAGAAGCTTTTTTAGATAGACTTAAACTTACAGAAGAAAGAATACAAGGGATATCAGATTCATTATTAAAAATAGCAGATTTTCAAGATCCAATAGGAGAAACTGTTAAGGGATGGAAATTAGAAAATGAATTAAAAATAGAGCAAGTAAGGGTTCCAATAGGGGTTATAGCTATGATTTTTGAATCAAGACCTAATGTTACAGTTGATGCAGCAGGTTTATGTTTAAAGTCAGGAAATGCTATTATCTTAAGAGGTGGAAGTGATGCTATTAATTCTAATAAAGCTTTAGCTAAGGTTATAATAGAAGCTGGAATTAAAGCTGGAATGCCTAAAGGTGCGGTACAATTAATAGAAAAAACAGACAGAAAATTAGTGGGAGAACTTTTAGGTGAAGTAGAATATATAGATGCAGTTATTCCTAGAGGTGGAAAGGCTTTAAAAAAAGCTATTAATGAAAGCTCTAAAATACCAGTTATAGAAACAGGAGCAGGAGTTTGTCATTTATATATAGATGAATTTGCACAAGATGATATGGCTGTTAAAATATTAATAAATGCTAAAACCCAAAGACCTGGAGTATGTAATGCTATAGAAACATTATTGATTCATGAAAGTAAATTGAATTTATTGAAAGAAATAGAAAAAGAATTGAAAGAGAAAAAAGTGGAAATAGTTGCAGATGAAAAGGCAGCAGAATATTTAGAAAATTGTGAATTAGCCACTGATTTAGATTGGGAAGAAGAATATCTTTCTTTGAAAATTTCAATAAAAACAGTTTCCTCTGTAGAAGAAGCTATAGATCATATTGAAAAGTATAGTACTAAGCATTCAGAATCTATCATAACAAATTCTAATGAAAATTCAGAAAAGTTTTTAAAAGAAGTGGATTCAGCTTGTGTTTATGTTAATGCTTCTACTCGTTTTACTGATGGAGGAGAATTTGGATTTGGAGGAGAAATAGGTATCAGTACTCAAAAATTACATGCTAGAGGACCTATGGGAATAAGAGAATTAACTACTGGGAAATATATAATCAGAGGTAATGGGCAAGTAAGAGGTTAAAATTTCAATAAAAAAATAATTGACATTTTAAATAAAGAATGCTAGAATACCTCAAATAAAAAAATAAAACAAAGGGGGGTGTATCAAATGAAAAAATTAAATAATAATTATCAAAAAAATACATCTCTTGTAAATACATTTTCTTGGTGTTGGTGCTAAAAGAAGTTTGTAATTGTTTTAATTAAAACAGATACAAACTAATTTTGCGTTGCAAATATCTAGTCAAGAAAGTGTATCTGTGTATATATAATTAATGTTAAATTGTTAATTAGAACCTCAGGTGCAGCCTGAGGTTTTTTTTATAGAAAAAATTAAAAAAATTAAAAATTAAAAAGTAGGAGGGAAATAATGGAAAAGAAAAGAGAGTTATGGACAAGTCGATCAGGATTTATTTTTGCAGCTATTGGTGCAGCAGTGGGGCTTGGAAACTTATGGAGATTTCCATTTCAAGCTTACAAAAATGGTGGAGGAGCTTTTTTCTTTCCATATATAGTTGCATTATTTTCTTGTGCAATACCTTTAATGATATTAGAATATACTTATGGACGTAGAATTAGAGGAGGGTCAATAAAAGCTTTTAAAACTATAAGTGCTAAGTATGAATGGATTGGTTGGATGCAAGTGATGGTACCTATAATAGTTATGATGTTTTATTGTACTATTATATCAGTATCTGTTATCTTTATGGTATGGTCTTTAGGACATGCCTTTGGAATAGTTAATTTCATGGGAGATCCTGGGAAATTAATGGGAATGGTAGCAGGTAGTGCAAAGGGTCCCTTTGATTTTGCAAGTGGTATAAGTAAATATTTATTTTCTTTTGTAATTTTAGTATGGATAGCTAATGTGGTTATTGTAAGAAAGGGAATTTCAAAAGGAATAGAAAAAGTTTCAAAAATATTTACACCTGTATTAATAATAATGATGTTTATGTTTATGATAAATTCACTTAGATTAAATGGCGCTATGCTAGGTTTAAAGCAATTATTTACACCAGATTTTTCAAAAATATTAAATCCAAGTATCTGGGTTTCAGCTTATGCTCAAGTTTTTTTCTCGACAACTTTGGCAGTTGGTGTTATGATAGCTTATGGGTCATACTTAAAAGAAGACTCAGATATTGTAGGAAGTTCTCTTATGACAGTTATGGCAAATGCTTCATTTGATATAATTGCAGGAGTGACAGTTTTCTCAACTTTAGGATATTTGGTAACAAATATGGGAGTACAATTTGATTCATTTGGAAGTGGAGCAGGAATTGCATTTATAGCTTTTCCTATAGCAATAAGCACAATAACTTCAAATGTATTTTTACAAGGAATGCTTGGATTTTTATTCTTTTTCTGTTTATTTATAGCAGGACTTTCTTCAAGTATTTCAATGTTAGAAGCTTTTACAACAGCTTCTTTAGATAAATTTAAAATTCCAAGAGAAAGAATAGTAACAATAATTTCAATTATTGGATTTTTAGGAAGTGTATGTTTTGCAACATTTGCAGGATTTAATTATATATTAGACATAGTAGATTCACATGTTGGAAATTATGTAATAGCAACACTTGGATTAGTTGAAACAATATTAGTTTGTTATGTATATGGAGTTGAAAAAATTAGAGTAGATGCTAATGAACATTCAAATATAAAAGTTGGAAAATATTTTAATTTCTTATTAAAGTATGTGACTCCGATAATATTAGGAATAACAGTTGTTTCAAATCTAGGTAAAGAATTTAAAAAATTAGCAGGGTTATTAGTTGAAAATAAAGAAGCCTTTATGGGAGAAATGGTATTTGGTTGGGGAGTTATATTACTTATGCTTTTAGCTTCAATCTTCTTGTATTTAAAGAAAGAAGATTAGAAATATCTTATTAGGCTGCATATGAATTAAGACATTTAAAATTTAAAGGAGGAATATATATGATAGTAAAAAATGTATTAGAATTAATAGGAAAGACACCAATTTTAAAATTAAATAATGTTTGTGGTAATTCATACTGCTGTGAGGATATGGCTGATATATATATTAAGTTAGAAGGGAAAAATCCTGGTGGAAGTATTAAGGATAGAGTAGCTCTTAATATGATTGAAAAAGCTGAAAAGGAAGGTTTATTAAAAGAAAATGGAACAATAATAGAACCAACAAGTGGAAATACAGGAATTGGTCTTGTTTATATAGGAAGATTAAAAGGATATAATGTAAAAATAGTTATGCCTGATTCTATGAGTCAAGAAAGAATAAATATTATGAAAGCTTATGGTGGGGAAGTTATATTAACTCCAGGAAAATTAGGAATGAAGGGTGCTATTGAAAAGGCAGAAGAACTAACTAAAGAAATAGAAAATAGTTTTATGCCAGGTCAATTTGATAACCTAGCTAATCCAGAAATTCACTATAATACTACAGCGGAAGAAATAATAGAAGATTTTAATGATTTAGATGCCTTTGTTGCAGGAGTTGGAACAGGTGGAACAATTGTAGGAAACGGGAAAAAACTAAAAGAAAAATATAAGAATATAAAAATTTACGCAGTGGAACCAAATGAATCTCCTGTTTTATCAGGTGGAAAACCAGGACCACATAAAATACAAGGAATAGGGGCAGGATTTATTCCAAAAATAGTTGATTTAGATGTAATAGATCATGTTGTAAAGGTAGAAAGTGAAGATGCCTTTGAAACTTGTAGAGTGGTAGGTAAAAATGAAGGAATTTTATTTGGTATATCAACAGGTGCTAATATATATGCAGCAATAGAGGTTGCTAAAAAATTAGGTCCTGGTAAAAAAGTATTAACAGTTTCTCCAGATGGAGGAGAAAAATACTTATCCACAGACTTATATAAATTTTAGGAGAAAATAATGTTTAAACAATTGAATTACGATTTAGAAAATATAGTTAAATTAGATCCAGCTGCAAGAAATAAATTAGAAGTATTACTACTATATCCTTGTGTACATAGCTTAATTGCCCATAGGATAGCTCATTTTCTTTATACAAAGAAAAGATATTTTTTAGCAAGATTTATTTCTCAAGTTTCAAGATTTTTTACAGGTATAGAAATTCATCCAGGAGCTGTAATAGGAAAAGGATTTTTTATAGATCATGGTATGGGAATAGTTATTGGAGAAACGGCAGTAATAGGTGATAATGTAATGCTATACCATCAAGTAACTTTAGGTGGAACTGGAAATGAAAAGGGAGTCAAAAGACATCCAACAGTTGAAGATAACTGTATTATAGGAACAGGAGCAAAGCTTCTGGGAAATATAACAATAGGAAAAGGAAGCAAAGTAGGAGCCAATTCCGTTGTGTTATCAAGTGTTCCAGAAAATGCTACAGTTGTGGGAATTCCTGGAAAAGTTAAAAAAATAAACAAAACGAGATAAAAAATAGCCAAAAAGTGGAAATGCGAAATAAACATTTCCACTTTTTTCAAAAACGGGGTATAATTAAGGGTATATACTAGAAATTGATTTAAAACACAATGATAGGAGTTGGTATTTATGATGAAAGACAAGTATGTTGTTAAAGTTTACGGAAAACCAATTATAAAAGATGGGGAAGAATATAAAAATTGTATTGAATGTTTGTCATCAAATAGTTTAAAGACTATTTGGAAATATGCAAAACAACTTAAAGAAAGTTATCCAGATGAAAACATTGTTGTTAAGGAGAGAATTCGAGAAGGTTGGGTAGAAATGCCTGAAGAGAAAATAGAAGAATAAAAAGTCAAAGACTAGGGATTTTCCCTAGTCTTTTTTATCAGATGTAATAACTCCATCTTTATATTTAATTTTTATAAATTTATCTTCAGTTAAAGGTACTTTTTGAACAAGAGTTCCTGTAAATAGTTTTTCTTTATAATATAATTTTGTTCCTTTAAGATGAAGATCAGGATCTCCAACTTTAACCTCTTTACTCATACATGCTGTGAAAGCCAAGGCTACACATAATACTAGAAATTTTTTCATATTTTCTCCTTTTATTTTTAGTAAGATTAAGTTATATTAAACCTTGTTTAATATAGATTTATACTAGAATCTTATTCTTATTTAAGTTTATCATGAAGTACAAAAGCTGTCAAAGACTAGGGGATATAAAAAAAATAAAAAAAAGGAAATTCATCATAAGTGTAGAATAATATATCGGTTAATTTTGCCAAAAATATTAGAAAAGAAGGTAACAGTATTATGTGGAAAAAATATATTATAAAAATAATTACAATTATAGGATCATTTTTATTAGGAGTAGTTTTAAGAGAAGGACTAAGTTCTAGAATAATTACAGAAAAATTGTTAGAAAAAGATATGATTACAAATATAAATTATATTTATACTTTTGGAATTAAGGAAATTATAACAGTATTAGTATTTACAGGATTAGTTTATGTATGCTTTTACATAAAATATATTGAAAGTAAGGTTTCTTTGTCAGAAATAAATAAAACATTTTTTAAAATATTGCATATAGAATTACTAATATTTGCATTTACAACAGGAACTTGTCTAGGAAATATTTTAGATAAAGTAACTATACTTTTAATGTTTGGAATAATAGTTTTAGTTTTAGAAGTCATATTTTCTATAGAAAGATCTTATAAGCTAGAAGCAGAAGAAGATGAAAATAGAAAAGAATTATATAAAAGTAGAGAAGACTTATTAGAAAGATTAAAAACTTATTTAAAAAATATGGATGCGGTAGCAATAACAGGAGCATGGGGAATAGGGAAAACAGTTTTTCTTAATGAGTTTTTTTATAGAGCTGAAAATGGTGACAATGCTGAAAAAAAATATGAAAAAATATATATAGATGTATCTATCTTCACTGAAAATAAAAGAATTATAGAAAAGATAGAAAGAGATTTAAATAATATATTTGAAAAGTATGGTATTTTAAAGATAAAAGATAAATTATTAACTGGACTTGAAGAAAATAATTCTTGGTGTAAATCAATATTAAATTTTTTTAAATTAGAAGTAGAAAATAAAAATCAAAATTTAGAAAAAAAAATTAAAGAACTGGAAACTAAAAATAAAAGTATAGTTTTATGCTTAGATAATTTTGAAAGAATAAGTGATAAAAATAGAATAATTAGTTTGTTAGCGATAATAGATGAAAGAATACCAAAAGGGATAAAAAGGGTATATTTGTATGATGAAGAATATATGGAAGAATTATTTTCTGGAGTAAAAAAAGCAAATGAAATATTAGATGAAAGTTTATATTCAAAAGGATTTAAAGAATATTTTAATAAATATATAGAACATTCTTTTAGTATTAAAGATGCAAAAATAGAGGAGATATTAGCTAGAAGTCCAGATTTAAAAAAAGTGATAGATAGAATAACAAGTAGAATAGATTCTTTTGAAAAGAAATTAAAGTTTAAAGCAAATTTATTAAAAAATAACCAAAAAGAGAAAGAAGAAAATAGTAAAAATTCTGATGCAAAAATACAAATAATAAATAATTTTATTGAAATAAGTTTAAATTTTAAAAAGCTATTGTTGGTTCCAAGGTATTTAGAACAACTAAAAAATTTCATAGGAAAGATAGAAGAAAAAAATAAAGTTTATGAATTAGAATGGAAAATAATTTCGGATTGTTTTAAAAATGTTTCAGCGAAAAAATTAGAAGAAAATTCATTTAATGATATGGATTATGTTATTGATGAAAATAAAATTGATAAAAATATTATATTTTTAAGATATTTATTTTTTACTGAAAATACAGGGAATAATTATGATAGGTTGAAAGTTTATAAAAATGAAAAAAAAGATAAATATGAATTAGAAATAGAAAAAATAGAAAAAAATATACAAGGAAGACTAACTGAAGGATTATCTCTTATAAAAGATAGATATTCTAACAGTAAAAGAATATATAAATATAATGAATTTTTAGAAAAAGGATTTTCTAATTTAAATGAATATATTATTAATAGTAGTAAAGAATTAAGCTCTTTGGTATTGGATTATAAAAATGAAATTGATAAAATAGATTACTTTTTTTTAGAAAAAATAGTTTTAGATGAAAATGGTATATATAAAGATGGAGAAAAAGAAACTTCTGTTATAGATTATAGAGAAACTATAATTAAGTTATATTTAAAGTATAATAAAAATATTCAAATTTTACTTCAATTTATATTATCCATAAAAGAAAGTGAAGTAGCGTTTGATAATTTAGAAAAAAATTTAAAAGAAAAATTAAAAGTGGATTTTTTAAAAGAAATTATAAAAAAACTTAGAATGAGAGCTGAAGGTTTAGAAGAAGAATTAAAACAAGTTTATTTAACTGTTGATGAAGTTAAAAATTCATTAATTTTTGCTGAGAAAATTCTAGATTTGCCAGTGGAAGCTAAAAGTGAAAAAAAGAAAAAAGCAATACCTGAAGAATATTTTGAAAATAAAACAAGAAAGGAACTATTGCTAGGATTAGAAAGTTCTTATGATGAATTAAACAATGAATTTAAATTAGATTTCGATGGATTGTTAGAAAAAGAGTTTATAATTCTAAATAAAGATAATGCTACAGACTATAGAGAAGAATTGCAAGATAATTTAAATAAAGAGGCAGATGAAAATAAAATAGAATTGAAAATTTTTTTATTGATAGAACTTATAAAGCTTGAAAAAGGTATAAAATAAAATTATTAAAGGAGATGGAAAATGAATACAATAAATAAGAAAGATATAGAAATTTCTCCAGAAAATCCTTTTAAAAATTGTAAATTAGGAAGGGAAAAGATTGCTAGAAGTTTAACGAAAATAATAAAAAATATTAATGTTGATAATGGATTTGTAATTAGTATAGATTCTCCATGGGGAACAGGGAAGACAACTTTTATAGATATGTGGAAAGCTTTATTAGAAAAAGATGAAGAAGAAAATATTATTTGTGTTAAGTTTAATGCCTGGGATAATGATTTCTATAATGATCCTTTGATTTCAATTTTAGAAAATTTAGATGAAGCTATAGATAAAGATATTGAGAAAATAACTAAAAATTTTGCACAAGATAGTTGGGAAAATGTTAAATCAAATTTAAAAACTAAGGGTAAAGCTTTAATTTGTGATGCTATTAAAGCCAAAACTCATGGATTAATAGATATTTCAGGAGAAGAAAGAGAAGATGATTTATTAAAAAATTATGGTAATTTAAAAGAAAAAAATGGGAAAATAAAAAAGGGATTAATGGAATTAAAGAAAGAATTTGGAGAAAATAATAAGTTAAGGATCGTATTTTTTATAGATGAATTAGATAGGTGTAGACCAGATTATGCAATTAAAGTGTTGGAAATAATAAAACATTTTTTTAGAACAGAAGGTTATATTTTTATATTATCGTTAGATAAATCTCAACTTTCAAAATCTATATCAACTATTTATGGGCAAGGAATGGATTCTGAAGGATACTTAAGAAGATTTATAGATGTTGACTATACTTTGCCAATGCCATCAAAAGAAAAATATATAGAAAGTTTATTAGAAAAACATAGTTTAGATAAAAGCACAGTTTTTGTAAGAAGAGTATATGAAATTTTAAATGTAGAAGAAAATATTAGTCTAAGAGATATTGAAAAGTTATTTTTTAAATTAAAGATATTTTTATATTCAAAAACAAATATTCCACCAGAAAGAATGAATGTTGAAAAAAATTGGATTTTTGATTCAATTTATGCATATTTCTTCGTTTTAAATTTTTTATATTTTGAATTATATAATGATTTATTTTCAGAAAAACCAAAATGTTTTAATCCTTCATTAACCGCTTCAGGAGCTCCAATTGAAAATAGAGATATTTCAGAATTATTTAGAAAAACATTAAAATGGTTTGAAAATTATGAAAATTATCAAGCTCCACCTAATACGATAGCGAATAGTTTAATAAAAAAAATTCATAGCATTTTATTTTCAAATGATACTGAAAAGAGTTTAGAAATAAGAAAATATACAAATCGTATAACGGGACAAACAATAAATGATCGTTTAGATATTTCTTTATTATTTAATGAAGAAGGAGAATTTATAATTAAAAATGATATTGAAATGATTAATGGAATAAATGATTAATTTTTAAAAGTAATTTGAAGAGGGGATGTTTTCCCTCTTCCTTTTTAGTTTATTTTCAAACTGTCAGAGCTAAAATAAAGGATTTTATATTTTCTTGATAGTAAATTAATCACAAAAATTTTAAAAGTTTTAATTTTGAGTGACTAGTAAAGAAATAAAGATATATTTGAGGTGTTTAAAAAGAAAGGAAGGGCAATTATGAAAAATGATATGAAAATATTATATATAGAGAAGCCTGTCTATGCTTCTAATTCTAAAGAAAATTTAGATAATGAAGCAAAAGTTTATAATGAAGAAAATCAAGAAGAAATATACTATATTTATAATTGTATTTATTTTGATTCCTATTCAAATTGTAAATCATTAAATAAAACAATTAGAAAAAAATATATGGAAAAATTAGACTATATTCCTCATTCAATGTATTTTATTTTATTAGATGATTTAGAAAAATATGTAAAACTTAAAAATAAAAAAAGAAAGTTTGATTATACTACAATATGGAAATTTTCTAAATTATTTGATATTTATAGTGATATTTTAACGATAGAAGGAATAGGTGAAGGAATCTATTTTAAAAAAATAATAAGAGAGGAAGATTGGAAAAATTTATTAATTCGAGCAGTGAAAGATAATGGAGAATGGTTTGGAGGATTTATTGATTGTATAAAATCAGCAGGTAGTTTAAGAGATGACAGAGTAAAAGAGATGATAGATTTATCGATTGAATTAGATTTTAGTTCTAATAAAGAAGTGGTTCTTCATAATATATTTAAGTCAGAAATTTTAGGAATTGAAGTTGAAAAATTAAAGAAAAAATTGAAAACATTATTGATAGTAATAGCTGTGGTAATAATAATTTTAAGTTATTTAAAATAAAGTTTTAATAGGAGGAAGTTATGAGTAAACTATTCATTATAGGTAATGGATTTGATTTAAGTCACTGTATGGATACCCGATATAGTGATTTTAGGAAATATTTAATTAGGACATACCCTGAAAGTGAGAAAATTAGTGAAGAAGATGACATATTTTTTGATAAGCAAATAGACGGGCATGGAGAGATAGTTAAGCCTCTAGATTATCAGGTAGTAGGTTGGTTGCTTAATACAATTGATTTTTTAGGAGATTATAATTGGAGTGATTTAGAAAATTATTTAGGGATGATAACTTTTGATAATTATTACAATGAAGAAAATTATCCTGAAGATGAAGACGGAGATATAAATCCTTGGAAACAAGTTGAAATCAATGAAGATATTTACTTTTATTTTCCGTATATGGGAGAAAGATTATTTGAATTTTTTAATGATTGGGTTTATGAAATAAAATATAAAAAAAGTTTGAAAGATTTTTCTAGATTAATTAATTTAGAGAAAGACTATTTTTTGAATTTTAATTATACAGAAACTTTAGAAAAAAAATATAATATAAAAAAAGTTTGTCATATTCATGGGAAATTAGGAGAAACTTTATTATTTGGACATGGGAATGATGAAGAATGTATATCTGAAGTTCAGGGTGGGTTAGGGATTGGAGCAGAAGATTCAGTTCAATCTACTAGGGATATTTGGAAAAAAGATACTAAAGGAGCATTAGAAAATAATAAGAATTTTTTTGATCAGTTAGGTAATAAACAAATTAAAAAAATTTATTCTTATGGATTTTCTTATGGTAAAGTAGATGAAATTTATATAAAAGAAATAATAAAAAAAATTAATGGAAAAGATGTTACTTGGTATTTAGATGATTATAATAATGAAATAAATTTAAATTATAAAAAAATAATAGAGGACTTAGGATTTAAAGGGAAAATAAAAGAATTTTCTTGTAATTAAAAAAGCCCTAGGGCTGAGGTTTGAGGTTATTTCTTGTTTACCAAAAATATTAACAAAAAAATAAGTATAAAAATAAATACTTCTCCATTAATATTAACAGTATCAATAGCAATATACATCTCAAAACCTCCTAATGAAATTGGTCTACTGTACATAAGAAACGTGACTAACTTCTGTACATGAAATAAGCTTCCACTTAAAAGTGAAAGCCTATATCATCACGTTATTACCAATTTCATTAGATGCCCTAAGCACCTAGGTATTCTTATTATAAAATATCTATATCAAAAAGTCAAATAATCTATTATTTCTTGATTAACCCCACTCCATCTCCAAAAGGAAGTAAAGTGAATCCAGGACAGGTCTCGTGAAGATATTCAATAAATTCATTTAACTTTCTAACAATAGTTTTAAATCTTTTTGGGTATTCCTTATATAAATATCCTCTAAACATAATATTATCTATAAAGACAATCCCATCTTTTTTTAATAATTTGTATGAATCTTCAAAAAATCTTTTGTATTGGCCTTTAGATGCATCAATAAATATAAAATCAAATTTCTCATCTAATTTTGATATTTCTTCACAAGCATCTCCAAGAATCATATTTACATTTGTAAGTCCTGATTTCTTAAAGTTTTCTTTAGCTTGATTAAATCTAGTTTCATCAATTTCCATTGTAGTAAGTTTACCATCATATTTTTTAGCAATACTAGCCATAAGGATACCAGAATAACCAATAGCAGTACCAACTTCTAATATATTCTTACTTTTATTCATATCTACCATAAATTTCAAATATTCAGCAACTTCTTTAGTTACAATTGGAACATTATTTTCATGGGCAAATTTTTCCATTTCTAATATAAGTTCATCTTTTTCTTTTATTTTGCTAACAACATATTCGTTAGCTTCTTTTAATTCTTCAAGCATTTTTCCTCCAAAATTTTACACATTATTAGTTTTTCTTTCTTCTAAGTTTTACAATATAGAAATTATCTAATATTTCTTCTTTGAAATTTATTAAGAATCCATTAACATCATCATATTCCCCACTAACATTTGAAGGAATATCTACTTTTAAACTTTCAAAATCAGGATTATTTTCTAAAAATTTAGAAATATTATCAGTATTTTCTTCCCTTGTAATAGTACAAGTACTATAGATAAGTTCTCCATCTTCTTTTAAAACTTTGCTAGCAGAATCTAAAATATTATATTGAAGCTCAGAAAGTTCATGAACATTATCCATGTTTTTATTATATAAAGCTTCAGGTTTTTTCCTAATAACTCCATATCCACTACAAGGAGCATCAACTAAAATCTTATCAAATTTTAAACCTTGTTCCTTTACTTTAGTAGCATCCATTTTTACAGGAGTAATAATATTTATTCCCATTTTTTTAGCATTACCTTCAATTAATTTTATTTTATGAGGATGAATATCTAAAGCTAAAATCTTTCCTTCATTTTTCATTAATTCACCAATTAAAACAGTTTTACTTCCAGGAGCAGAACAAGTATCAAGTACAAAATCTCCAGGTTTAGGATCTAGTGACTTTACAGCTAAATAAGAAGCTCCGTCTTGGGCTATTATTTTTCCTTCTTTGAACTCATCAAAATAGATAACAATTCCAGAATCTATATAGTAAACAGTATCAACTTTTTTAATTATATTTATATTTTCACGTTTAAGAAGATTTTCAAATTCATCAGTTGAATATTTTAAAGTGTTAACTCTAATTGATAAATAAGGGATTTTTTTAAGAGATTTTAATACCTTTTCACAATCTTCTCCATATTCATCTTTCATTTTTTTATAGAACCATTTAGGATAAGAATATAAAATATTTAATTTATTTTCAGATCTAAGTTTTTCAATTTCCTTATCTTTATCTCTTAAGTAACTTCTTAAAACTCCATTCACAAATTTTCCAAGAGGATTGCTAAATTTTCTTTTAGCTAACTCAGCTGCTTCCCAAACAACACCAGCTTCATCACTATCCATAAAAGTGATTTGATAAATAGAAATTCTTAAAAGTTGTCTCAGCCAATCTTTTTTAATTTCCTTAACTCTTTTATTAATCATTGTGTCTAGAAAAATTTTGTTTCTGATAGTTCCATAGAAAACTTCTGTGATAAATCCTCTTTCTTTGCTACTTAAAGGATTAGCTTTGAAATATTCATTTAAAGCTATGTTTGAAAATTTACCTTTTTCAGTTTCAGAGATGATAGAAATGATTCTCTTTTTGATATTCATGTTAGTACTTCCTTTTAATTTATATTTTTCCCTAATATTATACTATATTCTACATTTAATTAAAAGAAATGAATATACTTTTTAGGTATTGACACCGTAAAAAATATATGGTATTTTAATATTAGCAGTTAAATATAACGAGTGCTAAAAAAAGTAGGAGGAGATTTACAATGAGAAAAGAGACACAAAATTTTCAGGCAGAAACTAAAGAATTATTAAACCTTATGGTTCATTCAATTTACAGTAATAAGGAGATATTTATAAGAGAACTTGTATCAAATGCAAGTGATGCCATAGACAAATTAAAATTTAAATCTTTAACTAATACAGAGTTATTAAAAGATGGAAAAGATTTTCAAATCATTTTAAAAGGTGACAAAGAAAAGAATATATTAGAAATTAGAGATAATGGTATTGGAATGACTTTTGAAGAAGTTAATGAAAATATAGGAACTATAGCAAAATCTGGTTCAAAAGCTTTCTTAGAAAAAATAAAAGAAGCAAAAGAAAATAAAGATTTAGATATAATAGGACAATTCGGTGTAGGATTCTATTCAGCTTTCATGGTAGCAGATGAAATAACTTTATTTACTAAATCACCAGAATCTGAAACAACTGTAAAATGGTCATCTAAAGGAGATGGAACATATGAGGTTGAAGAAGTTGAAAATTTAGAAGATTTAGTAAGAGGTACAAAAATAATCTTACATCTAAAAGATGAAGATAAAGATTTTGCAGAAGATTATAAATTAAAAAGTCTTGTAAAAAAACATTCAGGATCTGTTAAATATCCAGTAATGTTAGGAGAAGAAAAATTAAATAATGAAAAACCATTATGGAAATTAGATAAAAAAGATATTACAGATGAAATGTATAATGAATTTTATAAATCAACATTTATGGGAATGGAAGATCCATTAATGCACTTTAATTTTAAAGTTCAAGGATCATTAGAATATAATGCTGTTTTATTTGTTCCAAATAGAACTCCAATGGATTTCTATACAAAGGAATATAAAAGAGGATTACAATTATATTCTAAAAATGTATTTATTATGGAATCAGCAGAGAATTTAGTTCCAGAATATTTAAGATTCTTAAAAGGTGTAGTTGATACAGATAATTTATCTTTAAATATTTCAAGAGAAATTTTACAACAAAATAATGAATTAACTAAAATATCTAAAAATTTAGAAAAGAAAGTTTTAGGAGAATTCACTAAATTATTAAAAAATAATAGAGATGAATATATTAAATTCTGGGAAATCTTTGGACAAACAATTAAGTTTGGAGTTCAAGAAATGTTTGGAATTAATAAAGAAAAATTACAAGACTTAATTATATTCAAATCATCTTATGAAGATAAATATGTAACATTAAAAGAATATACAGATAGAATGCCTAGTGATCAAGAAGATATATTCTATGTAACAGGAGAAAGTGAAGAAATAGTTAAAGAATTACCAAAATTAAAAGCATTAAAAGAAAAAGGATTTGAAGTACTATACTTTACAGATAGAATTGATGAATTTACAACAAAAACATTAATGGATTATGCTGGAAAAAAATTCAAATCAATAACTGCTTCAGATTTTAAATTAAATAAAGAAGAAGCTGAAAAAGATGAAACTTTAGAAAAAGAAAATAAACCTATATTAGATAAGTTTAAAGAATTATTAGGAGAAAAAATAGCAGAAGTTAAACTAGGAAATAATCTAGGTTCTTCAGCGGTAGCTATGACTTCAAAGGGAGAAGTTTCTTTAGAAATGGAAAAAACTCTTTCTCAAATTCCTGGAAATGAAGGAATTAAAGCAGAAAAAATATTGGAAATAAATCCTGAGCATCCTTTATTTGAAAGATTAAAAAATGCACAAGATGAAGAAGCAAGAGACTTATTAGATGTATTATATGATCAAGCTCTTTTAGTTGAAGGATTTAAAATAGAAAATCCAATAAAATTTGCAGAAAAAATGAATAAAATTTTATCAAAATAGTTCCATTTTTCTGATAAAAATAGTATCATATTGTTGTAGTTAAAATATTTTTGAGAGAGGAGAAGCTATGGATAGAAGAGAAGCCTTCAAATTTTTAGATAATTTGGCAAAGGGGATTTCTATTATGTTTGGATCAGACTGTGAAACAATAATTCACGATTTTAATACTGAGGACTGTGTAGTGGCTTCTATTTACAATGGGCATGTAACTGGAAGAAAAAAAGGAGATAAACTAAATCTTTTAGGAATATATAATTTAGATGATATGAGAAATGGAAAAGATTTATACAATTGTTTGGGGAAAACAGATGATGGAAGAATGATAAAATCAACAACTTTTCATTTTAAAGATGAAAAATTTCATTATGTTCTAGGGATAAATTTAGATTTTACTAAATTATCAATTGCACAAAAAACATTATCTGATATTATAAAAACAGGAATAGATGTTTCTAAAGCAATAAATGAAAATCCAAATGAAAAAGTTATTCTTGAAATATTCGAAGAAGGGTTAAGAAAAATAGGAAAACCAGTAAAAGAGATGAATAAAAAAGAAAGAATGGCTTTAGTAAAATACATAAATGATAATGGAGGATTTTCTTTAAAGAAAAGTATTCAAACAGTTGCAGAGAAAATGGAAATTTCAAGATATACAATATATAATTATTTAAAAGAATTTGGGATAGATTTAGCTAGACAATAATTATAAATAGTGTTGCTTTTTCTCATAAAATGGGGTATACATAAGTAACTAAACATGAAGAAGGTGAGATTATGTATATTACAGATTTAGAGATTGAAAAATATTTAAGAGGTAGCAAACATGAGTATTTTCAAAAAGAAAAGCACATAGGAAGAATTGTAGACACTAAATTAAAAATAGCAACTGGGAAAGTTGTTAAGGAAGATTTAAAAAGTGTTAAAATATTTATGAGCAAACTTTCTAAAAAATTATTTAAGGATAAATTTAAAACAGATCATGTAAGTGAAATAGAAGTGATAAAAGAAGCAGAACATCTTTTACATAACAAGTATAAAGAGATAATTGATGAAGGTGAATTACTTCGTCTTATTGAAGAGGATTTAATTGAAAAATTTTTATAATTTAAAAAAAATAAAAAAAAATTTGACATGAAAATATCTTTGTGATAAGATGAGTCAAATAAAATTAAGAAGGAGGAAGCCATGTTATTAGTAATGAATTTAAGGAGCAGGAGATTTCATAAAAATGAATATTCTAGTTTTTTTAATGTTGCTAATGATATTATGAATTCCTGTTTTTTAAGAGAAAATATAAGTTAATAAGAATAAGTGTAAGCTAATTTTCTTATATTGAAATCATAATAATTTATAGACTTGTTGAAATTTTAACAGGGTAACATTTAAAAATATGTTATCCTGTTTTTTTTATATTTAAAAATAAAATTAATAAATAATATGGAGGTAGGTTATGAAAAAGTTAATAGTTTTATGTGGGATGATTTTAATGTGTTGCATTGGTTTTGCTAAAGGAAAAGAAAGTATATATGTTGGGACGAATCCAGAGTTTTTCCCTTTTGAATATTTAGAAAACGGAGAAATGAAAGGTTTTGATGTGGAGCTTATGGAGAAAATTGGAGCTAAAATAGATAAAGATATCAAATGGAAAGAAATGGCCTTTGATGGTTTGTTACCAGCTTTACAAAGTAAGAAGTTAGATGTAATTATTGCAGGAATGACAGCAACTAATGACAGAAAGAAATTTGTTAATTTCTCTGATGCTTATTACACTTCAACTCAAATGATATTAGTGAATAAAGGGACAAATGATATTGATTCTTTAGAAAGTATGAAAGGGAAAACAGTTGGAGTTATCCTAGGATATACTGGAGATGTAGCTGTAAGTAAAATAGATGGTGTTGAAGTCAAGAGATATAACGGAGCAGGAGAAGGAGTTATGGCTCTTAAGGCAAATAAGGTAGACGCTGTAGTTATAGATTCAGAACCAGCTAAAAATTATGCTAAAAAGAATAAAGGTTTAAAATTAATAGAAACTAAATTAGATAAAGAAGAATATGCAATTGCAATAGCTAAGGGAAATGATAAATTAACAAAAGAAATAAATGATGCTTTAAATGAGCTTGTAAAAGATGGAACTTATAAAAAATTAATGACAAAATATTTTAACTAATAAAAGGGAAAAGAGAGGAGATTTAGATTATGAAAACTAAAGAAAAAGTTGTATTAGCATATTCAGGAGGATTAGACACATCAGTTATAGTACCATGGTTACAAGAAAATTATGATTTTGATGTAATTGCAGTATCTGTTGATGTTGGACAAGAAGAAGATTTTGAAGCTGTAGGGAAAAAAGCAGAGCATATAGGAGCCAAAAAATTCTACGCTGTTGATAAAAAACAAGAATTAGTTGATGAATATATATTCCCAATGATAAAGGCAGGAGCTAAATATGAAAATAAATATTTATTAGGAACTGCAATAGCAAGACCTGTTATTTCAAAGGGATTAGTTGAGATAGCTAAAAAAGAGGGAGCAAGTTATATAGTTCACGGAGCTACAGGAAAAGGAAATGACCAAGTTAGATTTGAATTAGGAATAAAAGCTCTAGCACCAAATATGAAAATAATAGCTCCTTGGCGTATATGGGATATAAAATCTCGTAAACAAGAAATAGAATATTTAAAATCTAAGGGAGTTGAATTACCTTTTAATGAAAAGACTTCATATAGTAGAGATGAAAATATTTTCCATATAAGTCATGAAGGACTAGATCTAGAAAATCCTGGAAATACTCCTAATTATGAGGAATTACTTCAATGGGTAAAGCCTTTAGAAAGTTCAAGTAATGAGGCAGAATGTGTGAGCATAGACTTTGAAAAAGGTATTCCAGTTGCTATAAACGGAGAAAAAATGAAGGGATTAGAAATCCTTCAAGCATTAAATGCCTTAGGATCAAAACATGGAATTGGAGTTATTGATTTAGTAGAAAATAGACTTGTTGGAATGAAATCTCGTGGAGTATATGAAACTCCAGCAGGAACAATTCTTTATTTTGCTCATGAAGAACTAGAAAGATTATGTGTGGATAGAGATACTATTCAAGCTAAACAAAAATTATCTCATGACATGGCTAAATTAATATACAATGGTCAATGGTTTACAAAATACAGAAAATCTATCTCAGCCTTTGTTGATGAGACTCAAGAATTTGTAACAGGAACTGTTAAATTAAAACTATATAAGGGAAATATAATTTTACAAGGTTTAGAATCTGATTGTTCTTTATATTCAGAAGATTTCTCAACTTTTGATGAGGATGAAGTATATAATCAAAAAGATGCAGAAGGATTTATTAACCTATTTGGTTTACCGATAAAAATAGAGGCACTATTAAGAGAAAAAAAATAAAAAAATAGGTGACATCTCCTAATGATTTGTGTTAAAATTCTCAGTAATACAAAAAAGTTAGGAGAGTGATACAGAATGCCAATAAAAGTACTAAAAGATTTGCCAGCAAAAAAAGTTTTAGAAAATGAGAATATTTTTGTGATGGACAATGCAAGAGCTATGAGCCAAGATATAAGACCTTTGCAAATAATTATATTAAACTTAATGCCAACAAAGGAAAAAACTGAAGAACAATTATTAAGATTACTTAGTAATAGTCCTTTGCAAATAGATATAACTCTCCTTACTATGGAAAGCTATAATTCAAAAAATACTTCTAAGGAACATTTAAATTCTTTTTATAAAGTTTTTAAAGATATAAAAGCTAAAAAATTTGATGGACTTATAATAACTGGAGCTCCAGTTGAAAAGTTAGATTATGAAGAAGTTGAATATTGGAAAGAATTAAGTGAAATTATGGAGTGGGCGAAGGTAAATGTATATTCAACCTTCCATATATGTTGGGGGGCTCAAGCAGGGCTATATTATAATTATGGAATAAATAAAGAGCTATTAAATGAAAAAATGAGTGGAATTTTTAAACATACTATAGTAGATAATAAAATTCCTTTGGTGAGGGGCTTTGATCATGAATTTTTAGTTCCTCACTCAAGGAATACAACTGTTAATATTGAAGAATTTGAAAAAATTGATGATTTAATAGTTATATCAACTTCAAAAGAAGCAGGGGTATATTTAGCAATGTCAAAGGATGGAAGAAGAATTTTTGTATCAGGACATTCTGAATATGACTGTGATACTTTAAAAAAAGAATATGATAGGGATATGGAAAAAGGAATAAATCCTAAAATTCCAGTAAATTATTTTCCTGAAGATGATCCAAGAAAGGAACCAATTTCTACTTGGAAATCTCATGCTCATTTATTATATTCAAACTGGTTGAATTATTATGTATATCAAAGAACACCATTCAACATAAATGAAATTTAAATTCAGATTAGTTCATTAACTTGAATTTTGAATGCAGTAGTGGTATAATTAGGTCATAAGGAAAAGGGGGCCTCATTATGAATAAATTATTGATAAAAAATTCAAGGATAGTTCTAGAAAATGAGATAATAAAAGGAAATATTCTTATTGAAGAGGGAATTATAAAAGAAATATCTTCTGAAAATATTAAGGTTAATGATGAAAATATAGAAATTATAAATGCTAAGGGGAACTATATTATTCCAGGATTTATAGATGTTCATATCCATGGTTCAAATGGATCAGATGTTATGGATGGGACAAAGGAAGCTTTAATAAATATATCCAAATTTATAGTAAAAAAAGGTGTTACTAATTTTTTAGCAACAACTTTAACAAGTTCAAAAGAAAAGCTTATAAATGTTTTGAAAACTATAGGAGAAGTTGAAAATAAAGATATTGATGGAGCTAATATTTTTGGTGTTCATATGGAAGGACCATATTTTGATGTTGAGTATAAAGGTGCTCAAGAAGAAAAATTTATAAAAAATTCTTCTACAAAACATTTAAGAGAGTTCTTGAGTGTGAAAAAAGATATGGTGAAAATGATGTCTATTTCTCCTCATACAAAGGAAGCCTACAAAGGAATAGAATTTTTAAAAAGAAATGGTGTAATAGTTTCAGTTGGACATTCAGCAGCAACTTATGATGAAGTTATGAAGGGGATTGATTCTGGAATAACTCATTCAACTCATACTTATAATGGAATGAGAGGATTAAATCATAGAGAGCCTGGTGTAGTTGGAGCAGTTATGGTTTCAGATAAAATAAATGCAGAAATAATTTTCGATGAAATTCATGTTCATAGGGCAGCTGTGGACATACTTATAAGAGCAAAAGGAGTAGATAAAGTTCTTTGTATTACTGATGCAATATCAGCAACAGGTTTATCAGATGGAGATTATAAGCTTGGAAATTTAGATGTTTATGTAAAAAATAAAGAAGCTAGATTAAAAATTAATGATGCTCTAGCAGGTAGTGTCTTAACTATGGATAAAGCTTTTAGAAATATATTATCTTTAGGCTATACAATTTATGATGCCATAAAAATGACCAGTACCAATGCAGCTAAGGAATTTAATTTAAATGCAGGGGAAATAAAAGTAGGAAAACAAGGAGACTTTGTTATTTTAGATGATGAATATAATCCAAAAGGAACAATAGTTAATGGAAAAATAAAATTTAATGAAATTTAAGAAAAACAGTGAAAAGAGCCCTATAAAATAGGGCTCTTTTCAGATTTATATAAGTTAATAGAAATTGAACGCTTAAAATTTACTTATGTAAAAAAATTTTATATTGATATATAAACACATTTTCGAAACTATAGACAAGTTTAGAAAATGTTGTGTATAAAAATATTATACTTAATGTTAACATAAAAATGATAACTATTAAAATAATTGAAATTATTAATGCTTTCATAAAATAAATATCTCCTTAAAACTTTAAATTCATTTTACAGAAAAATTAAAATAACTTCAAGATAAAAAAGTTTTGAATGCTTTTTTAAGTAAAAAAAACAAAAGTTAAAAAATTTGATAAATTACATTAATACATTTTTCAAAATCTTTATTATCAACTCCGATAATGATATTTAATTCATCAGCACTTTGAGAAATTACTCTAATATTTACATTTTCATTGCCCATAGCTGCAAAAAGTTTCCCAGAAGTTCCAGGT
>JAUTCN010000009.1 GCA_030673965.1 Fusobacterium sp. JB019
TTGTTTCTTTAAACACCATTTAAGGTTTGCTTGCTTATCTTGTTAAACTTCTCTATTCTGTTGTTAATGTCCTTCGTTCGCTTCTCTTGCGGACAAGAAGTATAATACCACTTTCCACAACTTATGTCAACATTTTTTTTACTTTTATTTTATTTTTTTATACTTTCAACTTGAATTATTTTTTTTTTATTATTCTATCCCTTGAAATTATATAACCTTCATTTATTTTTTTTCCATCTAAAAATAATTCAAATTCCCCTATTTTTTCCATTTTTTCTATAGGAGCATGTATTTCTCCATCTAACTTTAAAATTATTTTTACTTTTTTATCTTTTGAATAAATTTTTTCTACTTCTTTATCTGGATATACCTCTAAAAATTGTTCTGTTCCTTTTTTTATTTTAATTACAGCTAAAGGAACATCTTTTCTTAATATAACTTCATGCTTAAAATCATTGTAAAAATCTGAAATGTCCGTTTCTACTTTTTCATCTCTTGTTTTTTCATCGGGGCTCCCTAATATTACATAAATAATATTCATGTTATTATTCTTGCTTGCTATAGCTATATTATAACCAGCAGCATCATGATGCCCTGTTTTTATTCCATAAATGCCCTCTTTTCCCAAAAGTTTATTTCTATTCTTGAAACTTATTTGCCCCTTTAATATTTTTTCTTTTTTTTGGGAAGCAATTTTTATATATTCTTTACATTTTAAGGCTTCTTTTGATAATTTATATATTCCCTCTGAAGTTCCTATATCCATATTTTTACCAGTCATACTTGGTGGTAATCCTGTAGGAGTATAATAATTCAATTCTTCACCTATACCTAATTTCTTTGCTTTTTCATTCATTAATCCAACAAATTTATTTACATCTCCATGCCCAACGTATTTAGCTAAAACGTATGCTGCATTATTTGCTGAATGTATTGCTGTTGCCTTTATCAAATCTTTTACACTTATTTTAGTTCCTGTTTTTATCCAAATCCTACTCCCACCTAAACTATTTGATTCTTCATCCATTATAACAAGATCTTCTTTTTTTATTTTTCCTGATTCTATAAAATCAAAAGTTACTAAAAGCGTCATCATTTTTGTTAAAGATGCTAGCGGCATTTTTTCTTTTATATTTTCACCTAAAAAAACATTTCCTTTTTCGTCTCCTAAAAGATAAGACTTATACTCTATATTTTTTTTATCTAAAATTTCCTTAGCTAATATGAAATTCGAGTTTAATAAAAACACTAACAATATGTTCAATAAGTAATATTTCATTATATATACCCCTTTTCTAATTTCTAGATATCAATTATAACATTTTAATTTAATAAAAAAAACCTCCTCCTCAAATATATAAAATTTGAGGAGGAGGTTTTAAAATTCATTATCTTTTATTTTTTTAATCTAACTTCTGGTTCTCTAGGCAATCCAAATAATGGAATTAATCTATCTAACCCTGTTAAAGTCAGTATTAAAATTGAGGCAACAGCTATCATCGCTAAAAAATTATATCTTATTATATCTAAAGCTGTAAAACTATACAATGGATAAACAACTGAAGCTATTCCTACATAAAACCCTATATAAACATGCCATGGAATTAATTGAGAACCAAAAACTCCTAAAGCATCACTAAAAGTTGCATTTCTTAATTTTAATTTATATAAAGCTTCTTCAGACCCCTCAACATTTTCATCTACAAGATTTCTAATAATTGGTCCTATAGTAACTATTTGAGCCATTTCATCTGATAAAGCTGCATTTCCTAAAATAGAAAAAACTCCGTTAAAAAACATTAGTTGTCTTACATTTCTAGAAAGATTTTTAGCTATTCTCGATAACGGTTCAAAAGCATTTATGCTTCCCATTATTCCGCCAAATGCAGCTACCCACATCATCATCACAATTACCCAAGAACCAGCACCTTCGAACCCAGTATACATAAGATTAATGAAGTTAGGAACACTTGTTATTGTTCCTGCAAAAAGACCAAATATCAAGGCAGAGATTATTCCAGAAAACAAACATAATAAAGTAGGCAACCCTTTTATTGCTGTTATTAAAACTAATAATAACGGCAACATCATATATAAAGGCACTCCTTCTTGTACTTGATTTAATAAAATAACTGCTGACTCTCTTTTTTCAGCTAATGCTGCCCAAACCTCTTGAGGTATTTGACTAATCGCATCATTTGCACTTCCTACTGTATCCGGCAATCCCATCACTACTGATGCTACATAAAAGGCAATTATACTAAGAAATAAACACCCTAAAGACCAAACACCTTGATGTTTTATTCTATGAATAACTTCTACCTTTTGAATACCTGAGCTTACTACTGTCGTATCTGAAATTAACCCTATATTATCTCCAAAACATGCTCCTCCTGCTATTGCTGCTGTAGTTAATACTACGTTTCCTCCAACAATATGATTTAACCATAAAAAAACTGGAGCACAAGCTGCAAACGTTCCCCAAGATGTACCTATTGCAACAGATAAAACACTAGTTACTATTATCCCTGTTACTGCAATTGTTTTAGCTGTTAGCCCAAAATTAAGAGACATAATTATAATCGAAGCCCCAACTCCCGAAGCCATAAAAGTTTCTGCCATTGCGTAAGCTAACATTAATATAAAAAACACTAACTGAATTTCTTTTACATTATCTACTGCTTTATCCACAATTTCTTGAAAACTAAATTTCTCCGTAACAAACGCAACAATCGCTGCATAAACCGTTGCTATCGGCGCTGCAACCAAAACATCTAACCCTAATACAACCATTAAAACCGCTAATAAAACTACTGGAGATAGTTTTAGTATTTCTATAAACCAACCTCTTCTTTCCTGTGCCATAAAATAACCTCCCTAAAATTATTTAAAGTTAAAATTAAAATAATGAATTTTAGGTAAAAAAAAACTACCATTCAAAATGAACGGTAGAGTAATTACGAAATAAATATAGCTCTATAAAACTAAATATCTAAAAATTACTTGATAGCTCTACATTAGTTATTTCTAATGTCAGTATTATAGATATTCTCTATAATCCCAAGAATTTAAAAATCGCTTCTTAAATCTTTCGGCAAAATCCCCTTTCTTAACTTTCCTAGCTTCTCAGCTCTAGTTAATACTCTTGTCATTTGCAACCTCTACCTAAATTATTATTTTACTGTTTATTGTATGGATAATAACACTTTTAATTCTTAATGTCAAGTTTTTTTATTTCCAGTTCTCTTTTACTTGAACTAATGATATAATTATTTATATCACATAAATTTATTGGAGAGTATATATGAAAACTATAATTTTTAGTGTGGATAATTTTTCAGAAAAAAAAAGAATCGACACTATTATTCAAAAAAATATACCTGGAAAAAGCAGAAATTACATTCAATTTTTAATAGAAAATAACTATGTTCAGGTAGACAGTAAAACAATTAATAAATGTAGTTTAAAATTAAAAAAAAATCAAAAAATACAAGTTAATCTTCCTGAAGAAAAAATACAAAAAATAAAGGAAGAAAAAATTCTTTTAGATATTGTATACGAAGACAAGTTCATTGCTGTTATTAATAAACCTCCAAATATGACAGTTCATCCTGCGCAAAATAATTATAGCGGAACTCTCGTTAATGCTCTTCTTTACAACTTTAGTTCCTTATCTAATTTAGAAGATGATCCTATTAGACCCGGCATTGTTCATAGATTAGATAAAAATACCAGTGGACTTATAATTATTGCAAAAACAGATTTAGCTCATGAAAAATTAGTAACTATGTTTAAAGAAAAAAAAATTGCTAAAACATATCTTGCTATTTGCAAAGGAACTTTCAAAGAAAAAAAATTTAGATTAGAAAACTTAATCGGACGAGATCCAAAAGATAGAAAAAGGATGGCAGTAGTTAAAAAAAATGGAAAACTTGCAATTTCAAACTTTAAAGTAATTGACGAAACAACTAATTTTAGTTTACTCAAAGTTAATATTGAAACTGGTAGAACTCATCAAATAAGAGTTCATTTAAAATATTTAAATCACCCTATTTTAGGAGATGATACTTATGGTACCTCATCAAAATTAACATCACGTCAAATGCTACATGCTTACGTTTTAAGATTTTACCATCCTATAACAAATGAAAATATAACTCTTAAAGGCAATTTGCCCGCAGATTTTTTAAAAACTTTAAAAAACCTAAAGCTTGAAATAAATGATAAAAATATTTTAGGAGATAATTATGAATAATTTATACACTTTTGATTTAGAACAAGGAAATATTATCGGCGTCGATGAAGCCGGAAGAGGTCCTTTAGCAGGACCCGTTGTTGCTGCCGCTGTAAAAATAAAAGAACACCATGATTTTTTCAACGATATCAATGATTCTAAAAAATTAAGCGAAAAAAAAAGAGAGCTTCTTTTTGACAAAATAATAACTAACTGTGAGGTAGGAATAGGTATCGCTACTGTAGAAGAAATAGATAAATATAATATTTTAAACGCTACTTTTATCGCTATGAATAGAGCTCTAGAAGATATAACTAAAAATAATTTTTCTTACGATAAAGTAATCGTCGATGGAAATAAATTAATTAAAAATTTCCTTGGAAAACAAGAATTTTTAATTAAAGGAGATTCTAAATCTCTCTCAATTGCAGCAGCCTCTATAATAGCCAAAGTATCCCGAGATAATATCATGAAAAAGTTTGCAAACTATTATCCTGAATATTATTTTGAAAAACATAAAGGTTATGGTACCAAATTACATCGGGAAATTTTACTACAAAAAGGTCCTTTACCAATTCACAGAAAAACTTTTTTAAAAAAAATTTTAGGACCTCACAAATCATAAATGTACTTTAAAAATAACCGAGAACAAGGTTATTATTTTGAAAAAATAGCTTCTGAAATTATAACCTCTAAAGGTTATAAAATCATAGATAAAAACTATTATACTAGATATGGAGAAATTGATCTAATCGCCAAAAATAAAAATTTAATTATTTTTGTAGAGGTTAAGCAAAGATCTTCAAATAACTTTGGATTTGGAGAAAACTCTATTGATTACAAAAAAAGAAGAAGAATTTTTTTATCCGCTAAACAATTTTTATATAAAAACAATTTATTTGATTTTAGCATTCGTTTTGATGCAATTATTTTTTATAAAAAAAATAACTACTCTTATAAATGGTTAAAAAATATAATATGGGGTGATGAATTTGGATTTTAAATGTGTAAAATGTGGAAACGAGGATTATTTTGTAGAAACTATAGTTTTGCCAGAAAAAAATTATAAATTAAAATTAGATATTGGAACTTATTATTTAAAAATATGCTCTAACTGTGGCTATACTGAAATTTATTCAGCTAAAATATTGAACAAATCAAAGGAAAACATTTTAAATGTCAATCCTCAAAAAAATACAGCCAATTAAAACATTTATTTTTTCAAATAAATGCTGTATTTGCAATGAAATTTTAAATAAAAATTCCTTTTATATCTGCTCAAGTTGCAGAAAAGATCTAATTAAAAAGATCCATCTGAGAAATTTTAAAAATGTTTATTTTTTATTAGATTATAATCCTAATGTTAAACTTCTCATAAAGAATTATAAATTCTATAACAAAAAATATATTGGCCTTTTAATAGCTTCTCTAATAAAAAAAGATCTTTATCAAATTATAAAACTTAATCATATAAATTTAATAATTCCCGTCCCAATCAGCAAAGAAAAATATAGATCTAGAGGGTTTAATCAAGTCAATTATATTTTAGATTTACTAAATATTAAATATAAAAAAATCATTAGAAATAAAAACACTTATCCTATGTCATTATTAAAAAGCAATAATGCTAGACACTTAAATATAAAATCTTCTTTTTCAATTCCTTTTAATATTTCAAATAAAAACATATTAATTATAGATGACATAATTACAACTGGAAATACTGTTAAAGAAATAAAAAAAGAAATTCTAAAAAAAGGAAAACCTAATTCTATATTTATTTTTTCTATAGCTGCCGCTAAATCTTTTCATAAAAATATTTCTTCTATTTAGTTTAATTTTTACTCAAAAAATATCAATTTATTGCTATTTTCTTAATTAGAGTTTTATAGAAAAATATGATAAAATTTAAAAGATAAACTATTTTAGTAAATTTTACAAGGAGGATTCAAATGAGAAAAACAATTATCGCTGGAAACTGGAAAATGAACAAAACTAACAAAGAAACTGTCACAATTTTAAGTGAGCTTAAAGAAAAGATTCAAGGTATTGATGGAACAGATAAAATAGGAATTGTAATAGGAACACCTTTTACTGCCCTATCTGACGCTGTCAAAACTGTAGAAAATTCTAATATAAAAATAGCTGCTCAAAATGTATATCCTAAAGAAGCAGGAGCTTATACAGGAGAAATTTCTCCCGCAATGTTAAAAGATATTGGTGTAGAATACGTTATTCTTGGACATTCAGAAAGAAGAGATTATTTTAAAGAATCTAATGCTTTTATAAATGAAAAAATAAAATGTGTTTTATCTTATGATATGACACCTATATTTTGTATCGGAGAACAATTAGAGGATAGAGAAACTGAAAAAACTAATGAAGTTATTACTCTTCAAATTAAAGAAGGTTTAGCTGGTATATCTTTAGAAGAAGCTAAAAATATAATTGTAGCTTACGAACCTGTTTGGGCTATTGGAACTGGAAAAACTGCTACACCTGAAATTGCTGAAGAAACTCATAAAGAAATAAGAAAAGTTTTAAAAGAAATGTTCGGGAAAGTTGCTGAAGAAATTACAATTCAATACGGCGGATCTATGAAACCTAATAATGCCAAAGAATTACTTTCTCAAGAAAATATTGATGGTGGACTTATTGGAGGAGCTTCTTTAAATGCTAAAGATTTCTCTGATATTATAAAAGCTGCATTATAATAATTCAAACGAAAGGATAAAAAATGAATAAAAAACCTTTAATGTTAATGATTTTAGATGGTTGGGGAATAAATGAATGTAATTCTTGTGTTAATGCTATTAAAAGTGCCAATCCCAAGGAATTTACAAATTTAATTTCAAACTATCCTCATTCAAAATTAGAAGCTTCAGGAGAAGCTGTTGGACTTCCTAAAGGACAAATGGGAAATTCTGAAGTAGGACATCTTAATATTGGAGCTGGTAGAGTTATATACCAACCTCTTGTTAAAATTACAAAAGACATAAAAACTGGAGATTTTTTTAAAAAAGAAAATTTAGTAAAAGCTTTTTCTTTGGCTAAAAAAAATAATGTTTCTCTTCATCTAGGAGGACTAGTCTCTGATGGAGGAGTTCATTCTCATATAAATCATATTTTTGGATTACTAGAAATGGCCAAAAAATATAATTTAAAAAAAGTCTACCTTCATGCTTTTTTAGATGGTAGAGATACTCCTCCTTCTTCTGGAATTAATTTTTTAGAATTAGTTGAAAATAAAATGAACGAATTAGGAGTTGGAAAAATAGCTACTATTTCAGGAAGATATTTTGCAATGGATAGAGATCAAAATTGGGACAGAACTAAAAAAGCTTATGATAACATGACTCTTGGGAATGGTAATATTGCTTTGTCAACTAAAGAAGCCATTTCTTCTTCTTATTTAAATCATATAACTGACGAATTTTTTGAGCCTACAGTTATAGAAAAAGAAGGTCTTATCAAAGAAAATGATATTTTTATAAATTTTAATTTTAGACCTGATAGAGCTAGACAGATAACTAGAGCTTTAAATGATTTTAATTTTTCTTACTTCAATAGAAACATTGAACCAATAGAAGTTTATTGCATGAGACAGTACGATTCAACTATTAATGCCCCTATTATTTATACGGATTCTGAAATAATAAATACTTTGGGAGAAGTTGTCTCTAATGCTGGATTAAAACAATTTAGAACTGCTGAAACTGAAAAATATGCTCATGTAACTTTTTTCTTTAACGGAGGAAAAGAAAATCAATATCCTGGTGAAGATAGAAAATTAATTGCTTCACCTAAAGTTGCTACTTATGATTTAAAACCTGAAATGTCTGCTTTTGAAGTAACTGATGCCGCTATTGAAGCTTTAGATAGTCAAAAATATGACGTTTTTATTTTAAATTTTGCAAATCCTGATATGGTAGGACATACAGGAGTTTTAGAAGCTGCTGAAAAAGCAATCTCAACAGTTGATCAATGTATGAAAAAAATAGTTGATAAAATCTTAGAACTAGATGGAACTGTTCTTATTACTGCAGATCATGGTAATGCTGAATTAATGGTAGATCCTAACACTAAAACTCCTTATACTGCCCACACTACAAATTTAGTTCCTTTTCTTTATGTTTCTAATAACTCTAAAGAAATTAAATTAAATGATGGTAAACTAGCAGATATTGCTCCAACAATGCTAAAAATACTAGGAATTAAAATTCCTACAGAAATGACTGGAAATATTTTAATTAAATAGGTATACTATAAGTATCTTAAATTAAATAACTATGGAGGAATTTTATGCTTAAAGAAGGATTAAAACTTAGTCACAAAAAAATAGTTACACCTGATGAAACTGCTGCTAAAGCTGCTTCTGGAACTCTAGATGTTTATGGAACACCTTTTCTTATTGCATTTATGGAAAAAACATCACTAGATATTGTCACACCTTTTCTTAAAGATGGAGAATCTACTGTTGGAATTTCTATGAATATGAAACATGTTAAAGCAAATAAAATAGGCGATGAAATTACTTGTAAAGCCGAATTATATAAAATAGACGGTAAAAAACTTACTTTTAAAGTAGTTGCTACTCATAATGATAAAGTTATAGGTGAAGCTACACATGAAAGATTTATTATTGATATTGATAGATTTCTATCTAAATTAAAATAAATACCTATTATAAATTTTAAAAAGCTAGCATATTAATATGCTAGCTTTTTATATGGGGTCTATAATATTTGGTATTGATATTTGCAAAAAAATTGAGACAAGTAAAAAAATATATTATTAAAGGAATTATATCTAAAGTTTTTTAGATGAACTTAAATTTTCTGAAGAAAAAATTGTTACTAAAATTTTATGAATTAGAAGAAGCTTATACTATTTATCAAAATTTAATATTCTTTATTAAAACTAGAAATTATATAGATTTTAAGCGCTTTATTAGCGTTAATTTAACGACAATAAAAATTTCTTCAGCATAAAGCTGAAGAAACAAAAATTATTATATAATTTTTGTTATTTTTCTCCATCAACACCAGTTGACAAAGAACCTTTATATGTATATACTGAAAAATAAAAAAAGCAGAGCAAAGCTCTGCTTAATTATTTTTATCTATGCTAACGCCGCTTTTGCAGCATCTGCTAATTTTGCAAATCCTTCTGCATTATTTAATGCCATATCTGCTAAAACTTTTCTATCTAATTCAACACCAGATCTTTTTAATCCATTCATAAATGTTGAGTAAGTCATTCCATTTAGTCTTGCCCCTGCATTTATTCTAATGATCCATAATTGTCTCATTTTTCTTCTTCTTACTTTTCTATCTCTTGTAGAGAAAGCCATTGCTCTCATTACTGCTTGTTTAGCTTGCTTTACTACGTCTCCAGAAGCTCCTCTGAATCCTTTAGCAGCTTTTAAAATCTTTTTATGCTTTCTTCTTCTTACTACACCAGTTTTAACTCTCATCTTATCCTCCTATCTATTAAAATTAGCTATTATCTTCCTGTTCCATATGGCAATAAAGAAACCATGTGCTTTTTATATACATCTAAAAGTACAAAGTCTTTCTTCATTTTATTTTTTCTTTTTCTTGTCTTTTTAGTTAATATGTGACTTTTTCCTGAATGTTTTACTACATATTTTCCTGTTCCTGTTACTTTCACTCTTTTTGCTGTTCCTCTATGAGTTTTCATTTTTGGCATTGTATGTTCCTCCTCTCAATTACTTAAATACTACTTCTTTAATGTCATCAATAAATGTTTTTGTGCATCCCTATATCTTTTCTCTATATCCGCACTCTCTTTAAATCTTTCTGCAATTTGATCTAATAGAGCTATTCCCATACCTTCATAACTTCTTTCTCTTCCAAATTGAACTAAAGTAACTTTTACTTTATTATCTTTTTCTAAGAATTTTTGTATATTTTTCATCTTTGTTTCTAGGTCGTGAACATCTATTCTAGTTCTTACTTTAACTTCTTTCACTACAACCATTTTTTGTTTCTTTTTAGCATCTTTGGCTTTTCTAGTTTGTTCATATTTATACTTACCATAATCCATTATTTTACAAACCGGTGGCTTTGCTGATGGTGATATCTCAACCAAGTCAAGATCTAATTTTCTAGCTTCATTTAAAGCTGCTGAAGCTGTCATTATACCCATTTGTTCTCCTGAATTTGATATAATCCTAAACTCTTTCCCTCTTATTCTTTCATTAATTCTAATTTTGTCAGAAATAGCCGACACCTCCTATTAAAAACTTTATAAAAAAAAACAAGGCTACATAACCCTGTTGTATAATCAAAATAAATTTATTTTAAAAATTTAACCTGATAAGGCTTTTGCCCAAAAGGTGAGAAACAGGGGTTTCTTCTTTTATTTAATACCCACTCATTATACTTGAATGTATTAACATTGTCAAGTGTTTTCTTATATTTATGGCGTACTCGAGAGGAGTCGAACCCCCAACCCCCTGATCCGTAGTCAAGTGCTCTATCCAGTTGAGCTACGAGTACAAAAATAAAAAAAGGTAGCTAACCTACCTAATATTTTAATGGCGGTGAAGGAGAGATTTGAACTCTCGGTACCGTTTAAGCGGTACACTCCCTTAGCAGGGGAGCGCATTCGGCCACTCTGCCACTTCACCATTATGGCGGAGAACCAGAGACTCGAACTCTGAAGCCTTGCGGCGTCGGTTTTCAAGACCGATTCCTTACCAATTAGGATAGCTCTCCACGCCAATAATATTACCACATTTCACACTTTTTGTCAACTAAAGTTTTATATCAAGTAAGGCTATCTATAATCTTTAGATTAATTTTTAATAGTTTATTTTTTCTTTGATAAATAATCTTCTATTGCTGCTTTTATAGCTTCTTCCGCAAGAACTGAACAATGCATTTTTACTGCTGGTAATCCTCCTAAAGCTTCCACCACTTTTTTATTAGTAACCTCTAAAGCTTCTTCTACTGTTTTCCCTAGAATCATCTCTGTAGAAACTGAAGAGGATGCTATAGCAGATGCACACCCAAAAGTTCTAAATTTAACATCTACAATAATTTCATTTTCTATTTTTAAAAAAATTTCCATTATATCTCCACAAGAAGCATTTCCTATTTTCCCATAGCCATCTGGATTATCTATCACTCCCATATTTCTAGGATTACTAAAATGATCCATTACTTTATCTGTATACTCCATTACCTTCCCCCTAATTTTTATTTTCATCCCACAAAGGAGACATTTTTCTTAACTTTTCTATTATTTCAACTAAATTATCCAAAGTATAATCTATTTCTTTTTTTGTGTTATATTTTCCAATACTAAATCTTATTGTTCCATGAGCAAATTCTACTGGAACTCCCATAGCTAACAACACATGAGAAGCTTGTAACTCATCTGATGAACATGCTGATCCTGAACTTACAGCTATTCCTTTTAAACTTAAATGAAGCAAAATTGATTCTCCTTCTATATATTTAAAAGTTATGCTCGAGGTCCCTGCTAATCTTTCTGCTTCTTTTGAATTTATAATTACTTGAGGAATTCTTTTTAATACTTCACTTTCAAAATAATCTCTTAATTCTGAAATTCTTTTTTCTTCCTCTTCTTTATTTTTATATATTTTATTTAAAGCTGTTGCCATTCCTACGATAAGAGGTGTATTGGTTGTCCCTGGTCTTAATTTCTTTTCCTGACCTCCTCCTGTAATAACTTTTCCTATTCTAACTCCATTTCTTATATATAATCCTCCGACTCCTTTAGGTCCATAAAATTTATGAGCTGTAAAAGCTAATGTGTCTATACCTATTTCTTTAGGCTTTATTTCTTTTTTTCCCATGCTTTGAACAGCGTCAACATGAAACAATATCCTATTTTTATTAGCTATTTCAGCTATCTCTTCTATAGGTTGAATTGCTCCACTTTCATTATTAGCATGCATAACTGTGATTAAAATAGTATCCTCTTTTATAGCATTTTTTAAATCCTCTATCTTTAAAACTCCATTTTTATCAACATCTACCTCAGTTATTTCAAATCCTTCTCTCTCTAGATCTTTACATGTATTTCTTACTCCTGGATGTTCTATCGAACTTAATATTATATGCTTACCTCTATTTTTATACGCTCTTGCTATCCCTCTTATTGCTATGTTATCTGATTCAGTACCTGACCCTGTAAAAATTATTTCTTCTGGTTTTACCTCTAGAACATCTGCTATTTTTTTCCTAGCATCACGTACTGCCTTTCCAGTTTCCCTCCCAAATAAATGAAGACTAAAGGCATTCCCATACTCTTCTTTAAAATAAGGAACCATACTTTCAAAAACTTCATCATCTAATTTTGTAGTTGCATTGTTATCTAAATAAATTTTCATTCTATCAACTCCTACCATTTGATACCTAATTTATACCATTCCTTACTATTTTTGTCAAGAATTATTCTTTGCCTTTTTATAAGTTTCGCAAATAGTATTAATTTCACACTCTGAACATTTAGGTCTTCTCGCTATACATTTATCTCTTCCCTGAAGTATCAAAAAATGAGAAAATTGTATCCATTTATTTTTAGGAACTATCTTCATTAAATCTTTTTCAATCTTATCTGGAGACTGTTCTTTTGTTAAGCCAATCATTTTACTCAATCTTTTTACATGAGTGTCTACTGTTATCCCATCAGCTAATCCCCAAAGTTCTCCTCTAACTACATTTGCTGTTTTTCTCCCAACTCCATTTAATTTTAATAAATCTTCCATTTTTTTAGGAACTTTTCCATTATAATTTTCTAAAATTTGTTTACTTGTTTTCTTTATATTTTTTGATTTATTTTTATAAAATCCTGTACTTTTTATTTTAACTTCTATTTCCTCTAACTCTAATATAGAAAATCCTTCTGGAGTATTTACTTCTTTAAACATTTTATCAGTAACAATATTAACTCTTTTATCTGTACACTGAGCTGACAACATAACAGCAATCAACAATTCAAAAGGAGTTGTATAATTTAATGCACATTTAGGATCTCCAAATTTTTTTTCCAAAACAGATAAAATAACTTCAACCTTATTCTTTTCTTCTTTCAGCATAATCACTCCTTATCTTAATTAAGAAAAAAGGACGGAATAATCCGTCCCTATTAATTTAAACATTTTATAAAAAGCATATGCTCTACACCCTTGTATTTTTCCATACAATCAAATATAAAACCTAATCTAGCAAATGCTTTTTTTGAAAATAAATTTTCCTCCAATATATAAGCTAAAACAATAGAAATATCTTGTCTCTTCTTTCTTATTTTATTTAAACTTAACTCAATTATTTTTTCACTATACCTTTTCCCACGAATACTTTCTATTATATAAACATTTATAATAGCACATTCTCCATCGATTTCAAATTTAACATACCCCAAAAAAGACTGTTCGTCATCTAAGACTGTATATAGTTCATAATAATCTGACTTTATAAGAAATTTATACCATTTTTTATGAGTTTTCCATTGACTTTTCTCATTTCCTTTATAGTATTTTTTCACATATTTATCATGTACATTCAAGTATATATTTTCAATATCATCTTCTATTGTTTCTCTTAAAATAATCAAATATACCACCTTTTATTTTAAAATTATCTTCTGAAATCTCTTCTTTCCTATTTTAACTAATATTTCACCATCATCAAAAATATTTTCTTCTAATAAAAAATGAACATCTTTTACTTTTAATCCATCAATAGAAACTGCATTTTGTTGAATTAATCTTCTTCCTTCACTTTTAGTCTTTATTATTTTTTCTTCTGCCAGTATATCTAACAATGATGAACCTAACTTTATCTTTTCCATCTCTATAGTCGGAACATCTTTCATATCATTTCCTTTACCAAATAAAGCTTCTGAAGCAGCTTTTGCTTTTTGAGCTTCTTCTTCACCATGAATCATTTTTGTAACTTCATAAGCCAAAACTACTTTTGCTTTATTTATTTCTGCATCTTTTAAAGAAGATAATTTTCTAACTTCATCCATAGGTATAAATGTTAATAATGATAAACATTTTTCAACATCAGCATCATCTATATTTCTCCAATATTGATAAAATTCATACGGTGTTGTCTTTTCAGGATCAAGCCACAAAGCTCCTTTTGCTGTTTTTCCCATTTTTTTGCCTTCGCTATTAGTTAATAATGTGCAAGTCATTCCATAAACTGTTTTTTGACTTTTTTTTCTAACTAAATTTATTCCTGCAATTATATTTGACCACTGATCATCTCCACCCAATTCCATTTTACAGTTATACTTTTTATTTAAAATATAGAAATCATATCCTTGCATTAGCATATAATTAAATTCTAAAAAAGATAGTCCTGCTTCCATTCTTGACTTAAAACACTCTGCAGCTAACATTCTATTTACAGAAAAACATGATCCTATTTCTCTTATAAAATCAATATAATTTAATTTTAATAACCAGTCTGCATTATTCGCCAAAATTGCTTTATCATCTGAAAAATCAATAAATTTTTCCATTTGTTTTTTTATACAAGCAACGTTATGAGCAATAGTTTCTTTTGTCATCATTTGTCTCATATCAGTTCTTCCACTTGGATCACCAATCATAGCAGTTCCCCCACCGATTAATGCAATTGGTCTATGACCAAATTTTTGCATATGTGCCATAAACATCATAGCTATAAAATGACCCACATGTAAACTATCCGCAGTAGGATCAAATCCTATATAAAACGTAATCTTTTCTTCTGATAATAATTTCTCTATATTTTCTTCATCTGTGAATTGTTTCAAATATCCACGTTCTTTCAAAACATTATATACATTATTCATTTACAATTCCCCCTATTCTTTACTATGGTTTATATTTTAACATAAACTTATTTTTTTTTAAAGAAAAAAAAGAGATGCTTAACATCTCTCTAATATTTTAAATGGCGGGAGCGACGAGAATCGAACTCGCGACCCCCAACGTGACAGGCTGGTGCTCTAACCAAACTGAGCTACGCCCCCATTTTATATCATTTTTATGGTGGTCACAACAGGACTTGAACCTGTGACCCCCTGCTTGTAAGGCAGGTGCTCTCCCAACTGAGCTATGCGACCAAGTGGTGGTGAGGGAAGGATTTGAACCTTCGAAAGCTGAGCTGGCAGATTTACAGTCTGCTCCCTTTGACCACTCGGGAACCTCACCGACTTATTAAATTATTATGGTACCCCGTAGGGGAATCGAACCCCTGTCTTCAGAGTGAAAATCTGATGTCCTAACCGTTGAACGAACGGGGCAAAATAATGGTGCCGCTTACCGGAATCGAACCAGTCACCTACTGATTACAAGTCAGTTGCTCTACCAGATGAGCTAAAGCGGCATCAAGATTGCATTTAATAATATCATACTATCCTTATCTTGTCAACTTTTTTTTGCTTTTATATTAAATTAGCTTCCAAAAATATTTCTTAACTTTCTTAAAAACCCTTTTCCTAAATCCAAGTCTAAAAATTCTATGTTTTCTCCTAAGAGTCTACTTGCTATATTTTTATAACTCTGAGCAGCTAAAGATTTTCCTTTATAAACTAACGGTTCTCCCTTATTTGTAGAAATAACTATAGTCTCATCGTCTGGAACAACTCCTAATAATTTTATTCTAAGTACTTCTAAAACATCATCCACACTTAACATGTTACCTTGCTTAACCATCTCAATTTTTATTCTATTAATAATTAGAGTTATTTTATCTATCTCTTCAGCAGCTAATAATCCAATTATTCTATCAGCATCTCTTACTGCTGACATTTCTGGAGTTGTAACTATTATAGCCTCGTCTGCTGCTACAATCGCATTTTTAAAGCCTTGTTCTATTCCTGCGGGACAATCCATTATAATATAATCAAAATCTTCTCTAAGCGCCTCTACCAACTGCTTTATTTGCTCTGGAGTAACATCTGTTTTATCTCTTGTTTGAGCAGCAGGTAATAAATTTAAATTAATATTTCTTTTGTCTTTTACTAAGGCTTGCTTTATTTTACAACGTCCTTCTATTAGGTCAACTATATCATAAACTATTCTGTTCTCCAAACCCATAACAACATCTAAATTTCTAAGGCCTATATCAGTATCTATAAGCAAAACCTTTTTGCCCTTAAGAGCCAATCCTGCTCCTATATTGGCTGATGTTGTAGTTTTACCTACTCCACCTTTACCAGATGTTACCACTAATACTTTTCCCATAACTCCCCTCCTAAATGCTGTCTCTTTTTTTAGCATATACTAAAGTATACCATACTAATTTTTATCCTTCAATATGATTTTATGTACATTTTAATATAATTTCTACATTCTTTTTTGTTTCATATAAATTAAAAACACACTTTAGAAATTAATTTAAAGTGTGCTTCTATTTTAAGCTTTTTATATAACTCTATTTATAGTATAATTAATAATTTCGCTAACATTAAAGCTGTTACAGTACCCATCGCAGATCCTAATATTCCCATCATCAATCCTGCCGGAATTAATGCTTCATCATAAGTTCCTGCTAATATAGGAGCTGATACCGTTCCACCTATATTTGCTTGAGAAGCTATTCCACAAATATATAAGTCTAATTTAAATATTTTAGCCATAATTAATAAAACAATTAAATGGAAACCTAAGATTAAGAATCCTGCAATTATATATATCGCCGCTTCACTAAAGCTAATTGTTGAAAAATCTGTTGCTGTTGCTATTAATGCAACAACAATATATAAAAGAACACTTCCTATATGATCTGTTCCTTTTATCCTTTTTAATGGTGTTGTACTACCTATTAATCCAAATACAGTTGCTAAAATAACTACCCAACCTGAACCACTAAAGAAGTTTCTTAATCCATATAAAAAAGCTCCTTGTTGTAAATTAGAAGGGTGCACAACTTGTTTCCCTAGAACTAAAACTATTCCAGCCACTCCTAATCCTAGCCCTAAAGTTAACATAAAATCCATAAACTCATAATCTCTTTTATCTTTATTCGCTTCTGCTGATAAATGAATACTTTTAATTATTTCGTCTACGTCTGCACTATGAGCTCCTGAAAACTTATTAAATTTTTCTCTCATTGGAGCCAAAGTAATCAGCATAACTAACCAGAAAGAAGCACAAATATTATCCATTAAAAATGCATAAGTTAACGCTTGAGATCCTTCTTTTACACCTAATCCAACTTGAGTAGCAGCCATATTTGTTGAACCACCAATCCAAGATGAAGAAAGTATTGAAAATGTTTGCCACGCATCCATATCCAATTTAGATTTAAATGCCATAAATACAATTATAAACCCAATTATTATACTTGCTGTCACTGCCAAGAAAGATCCTACTAACTTAGGCCCTAATTTAAATATATCTCTGATATCATTCTTTAGCAATAATAAGAACAGCATCATTGGTAATAAATAATATTTTAAACCGCCTATAAAATGAGATATTTCTGGAGTTAATTGCCAGATATGCAACGATGCTCCTATCATACCCCCAAAATAAATAAAAGTTAAACCTGGAATAAACTTAAAAATAGGTAACTTTACTTTAATTTGTAAAAATAATACTAATGTTACAAATAAAATCAACAATGAAAAATAACTATAAATACTTGTTATCATACAATCCTCCCTTTAAATAATAGTTTAAGCATACTGTTTGTTTGATTACCTAACACTTTATATGCCTTATTACAACTTCACCCTATTATAATACCACGATTTTTATAAAAATTAAACTTTTTTGTCTAAAATAAAAAAATGGCTATCTATATAACTAGATAGCCATTTAATTTTAATTAATTATTTAGATACATTATAAAATACATCTATTCCGTTATATTGAGCCATTTCTCCTAATTCTTGTTCAATTCTTAATAATTGGTTGTATTTTGCCATTCTGTCAGTTCTTGAAGTTGACCCTGTTTTTATTTGTCCAGCATTAACACCAACTACTAAATCAGCTATTGTTGCATCTTCAGTTTCCCCTGATCTATGAGAAACTACTGCAGTCATTCCTGCTCTTTTTGCCATTTCAATAGCATCTAAAGTTTCTGTTAATGTTCCTATTTGATTAAGTTTAATTAATATTGAGTTTGCTGCTTTTTCTTTTATTCCTCTTGCTAATCTTTCAGTATTAGTTACAAATAAATCATCACCAACTATTTGAGTTTTATCTCCTATAGCTGCTGTTAATTTTTTCCATCCATCCCAATCATCTTCAGCTAATCCGTCTTCTATTGATGTTATTGGATATTTTTCAACTAAAGATTTATACCAATCTACCATCTCATCAGATGTTCTTACAACTCCACCTTCTCTTTTAAATTCATAGTTTCCAGTTTCTTCATTATAAAATTCACTTGAAGCTGAGTCTATAGCAAATGTTATATCTTTTCCTGGTTCATAACCTGCTTTTTTGATAGCTTCTACCATCATATCTAAAGCACCTTCTGTTCCATTTATATTTGCCGGAGCATATCCTCCTTCATTTCCTACATTTGTAGAATCTCCATTAGCTTTTAATAATTTCCCTAAGTTATGGAAAACTTCAGCTCCCATTCTCATAGCTTCATGAAAATCTTTAGCTCCTACTGGTTGAATCATGAATTCTTGAACATCTACTGCAGAATCAGCATGTGATCCTCCATTTAAAATGTTCATCATAGGAAGAGGTAATTCTTTTGCATTTACTCCACCTAAATATTTATATAAAGGCATTCCTTCTGCTGCTGCTGCTGCCTTTGCAACTGCTAATGAAACACCTAATATAGCATTAGCTCCTAATCTTCCTTTATTTGGAGTTCCATCTAATTTTATCATAGCTTTATCAATTTTCACTTGATCTAAAGCATCCATCCCTAATAACATTTCTTTTATTTCAGTATTAACATTTTTTACAGCTGTTAATACTCCTTTTCCTAAATATCTTGATTTATCTCCATCTCTTAATTCTACAGCTTCATGAACTCCTGTAGAGGCTCCTGATGGAACTGCTGCTCTTCCTTCAGCACCACAAGATAAAACTACATCTACTTCTACAGTTGGATTTCCTCTTGAATCTAATATTTCTCTAGCTATTACGTCAACTATTTTTGTCATTTCTTCCTCCTTAAAATCTGTTAACACTTAAAATATTTATATTTATTTAATTATCTAACTTTTATTATTTTTAAAGTATTAGTTGTTCCTTGAATGAAAACTTCTTCTCCACATGTTGCTGCTATTATATCTCCAGATTCTACTAACCCTAATCCTAAAGCTGCTTTTTCTGCATGCTCCATAAATCCTTTTAATGTTTTTATATCTTCGCTCAAATAAGGAACTACACCTTTTGTTAAAAGTAATTGATTAAATGATTTTTGATTATTAGTAATTGCCATTATATTTGCTGTTGGAAAATATTTTCTTAAACTTCTCGCTGCTCTTCCAGAACCAGTTCCAACAACTATTAATTTTGCATGTAAAACTTCTGCTGCATCCACGCATCCTTTTGCAACAGCTTCTGTAATAGTTAATTTTCCTTTTCTATCATAATCAACATTACTATATAATAATGGATCTGTCTTTTCTGCTATTCTAGTCATTACCTTTACTGCTTCTACAGGATATTTCCCTTTAGCACTTTCCCCTGATAACATAACTGCATCTGTTCCATCTAATATTGCATTAGCCACATCATTAGCTTCCGCTCTTGTTGGTCTTGGATTATTTATCATCGAATCTAGCATTTGTGTTGCTGTTATTACTGGTTTTCCAGCTTCATTACACTTTTCTATCATCATTTTTTGAGCAAAAGGAACCTCTTCTACAGGTATTTCAACTCCCAAATCTCCTCTTGCAACCATTATTCCATCTGAATATTTTAAAATTTCTTCAAAATTATCTAATCCCTCTTTATTTTCTATTTTTGAAATTATCTTTATTGCTTCTCCACCATTTTCAGTAAGGATCTTTCTAACCTCCTTAACATCTTCAGCTTTTCTTATAAACGACGCTGCTACAAAATCTACTCCTTGTTCACATCCAAATTTTAAATCTGCAACGTCTTTCTTCGCAAGTGCTGGTAAATTAACATTTACATTAGGTAGATTAACTCCTTTATTCTCTCCTAATTCTCCGTTATTTAAAACAGTACATCTAACTTCCTGCCCTTCTATTTCATCTACTTTCATTTCTATCAAACCATCATCAATTAAAACTATATCTCCTAAAGATAAGTCAGATGCAAAATTATCATAAGTAACTGCTACTTTATCTTTATTTCCAACAACTGCTTTATCTGTAGTTATTGTAAATTTTTGTCCAGCAATTAATTTAACATCTTCCCCATTTTCTAATTTTATTGTTCTTATTTCAGGACCTTTTGTATCTAAAAGTATTGCCGCTTTTAATCCTGTTTCTATTTTTATTTCTCTTAATGTTGCTATTCTTTCTGCATGTTCTTCATGACTTCCATGAGAAAAGTTTAATCTCATAACATTCATTCCAGCTTTTATAAGTTTTGTTAACATCTCTTTAGACTCACTTTTAGGGCCTATTGTACAAACTATTTTTGTTTTTTTCACAAAATCACCTCAATAATTTTTTTATTTTTACACACACAACAAAATTATATAAATTCTAATAATTATTTTATATATTTATGTTTAAATTTTAAACAATAAAGGTACTTTTGTCAATTTTATTAACGAGCATTTTTTTATCCTTTTTAGTAATATCCTTAATCATGTAGCTTTAATATAACAATAAAAAAAAGAGATGTTATACATCTCTTTGACTTTCTTAATGGCGGGAGCGACGAGAATCGAACTCGCGACCCCCAACGTGACAGGCTGGTGCTCTAACCAAACTGAGCTACGCCCCCGCATATAATGGTGGTCACAACAGGACTTGAACCTGTGACCCCCTGCTTGTAAGGCAGGTGCTCTCCCAACTGAGCTATGCGACCAAGTGGTGGCCAGAGGCGGAATCGAACCACCGACACGGGGATTTTCAGTCCCCTGCTCTACCGACTGAGCTATCTGGCCAAACAAATATTTAATTCTAAAAAAAAATGGCGGAGAACCAGAGACTCGAACTCTGAAGCCTTGCGGCGTCGGTTTTCAAGACCGATTCCTTACCAATTAGGATAGCTCTCCAGCACATATGGTACCCCGTAGGGGAATCGAACCCCTGTCTCCAGAGTGAAAATCTGATGTCCTAACCGTTGAACGAACGGGGCATAAAATGGTGGATCTAATTGGATTTGAACCAATGACCACTCGGTTATGAGCCGAGTGCTCTAACCAGCTGAGCTATAGATCCATACGTTTCTATAATCTACCATGTGTTAAATTATTCTTTTTTTATTTCTATATGGCGTGTCTGAAGGGATTCGAACCCCTGACCCACGCCTTAGAAGGGCGTTGCTCTATCCAGCTGAGCTACAGACACAAATGAATAGATGGTGCGTCATACAGGATTTGAACCTGTGACAACACGATTAAAAGTCGTGTGCTCTACCAGCTGAGCTAATGACGCATATTCTGGAGCGGGAAACGAGGTTCGAACTCGCGACATTCAGCTTGGAAGGCTGACGCTCTACCAACTGAGCTATTCCCGCATTTGTAAATCTATTATTTGGTTTTGGTGGCGGGGATAGGACTTGAACCTATGACCTTCGGGTTATGAGCCCGACGAGCTGCCAACTGCTCTACCCCGCGATATGGTGCCTAGGGCCGGAATCGAACCGGCACGGTATCAAGATACCACGGGATTTTAAGTCCCGTGCGTCTACCTGTTCCGCCACCCAGGCTTCTTAAGTTAAGATGTTTTTCTTTTCCTCAAGACAAGAATAATAATATCACATTTACTAACTTGTGTCAATAATTTTTTTCGCTTTTTTTCCGCTTTTTTTTAGAAATTTAACACATACCCTTATTTACCAACGTTTTCTTCTATTATTATTTTATATTTTTTTTCTATAATTTTTATAAATTTTTTTCTTTCTTCTTGATTTGTCACTAATAACTCTTTATTTTTTTTCACTTTTTTCTTTAAAATATACTCAATTTTTGAAGCTTCACTCCGATTTTTAGAAACAAAGGTAATTTCTATTCCTTTTACCCCTTTAATTTTAGTATACTTTGCTCCTTTTCCACTTTTATGTTTCTCATATCTTTTTTCAATATCATTAGTTATGCCTGTATATAAACTATTGTCCCCACATCTTAAAATATAAATATACCAATTTTTCATTTTTATTCCTTTTTTTTAATAATAAAATAAGTTATAATCTATTAAATATAACTTATTTTATCACACAATTTATAAAAGGAGGACTATTTTTGGATAATTTAAAAGGAAAAAGAAAATTTTATGCTTATGAACTTTCTATTTTATTAATTCTTATATTTTTTATATCTTTTTTCATCTATACTCGTATTGTTTATGAAGAAAATATTTTAATCGGATTAAAAAAAATTATGGAATCTCAATCTATATTAATAACTGATTTTTTAGTAGTAGGGGGTATCAGTGGAGGATTTTTAAACGCTTTTTTAATTCTTCTTTTAAATTTTTCTATTATTAAAATTTTAAAAATTAAAATTTCTGGAATTGTTCTTGCCTCACTCTTTACTGTTTTTGGATTTTCCTTCTTTGGAAAAAATATTTTAAATATTTTACCGATATATATTGGAGGAATTATATACAGCAAATATGAAGGGATTCCTTTTAGAGATATATTTATACGGGTTTCTTTCGCTACTGCTTTAGCTCCTTTTATTAGTGAAATTGCTTTCAGTACCAATTCTTTTGAATTCTCATATATAAATGGAATCTTATTTGGAACATTTATCGGCTTTATAATTAGTCCTTTAGCTAAAAAAATGAAATCTTTTCACGAAGGATATAATTTATATAATATGGGGTTCACTGCAGGTATATTAGGAACCGTTCTTAATAGTATTTTAAAATCTTACGGTTTTAATGTCGCCTCTAGAAAAATTCTTTCTACAGAATATGATCATACTATAAAATTAATTTGTTGTTTTATTTTTTCTATATTTATAATTGTTGGGTTTTTCGTTAATGATTCTTCTTTTAAAGGTTATAAAGCATTAACTAAAGATAATGGATTAGAATCAGATTTTATTAATAATTATGGCTACGGATTAACTTTTATAAATATGGGAATTATGGGATTTATTTCTCTTCTTTTCCCCATGTTATTTAGAGAACCATTAAATGGTCCTATTCTAGCTGGAATCTTCACTATTGTTGGATTTTCCGCTCATGGAAAAACTTATTTAAATACTATTCCTATTTTAATAGGAGTAGCCTTTGCTGGATTTTCTGGAACTAATTTTAATTCCTTTACTATTGTTCTTTCAGGATTATTTGGAACATCTCTCGCCCCAATATCTGGAGTTTTTGGAATTTTCTGGGGGATTGTTGCTGGTTGGTTACATCTTACTGTTGTTACTACGATAGGATCTATCCATGGAGGTCTAAATTTATATAATAATGGATTTTCTGCTGGAATTGTTGCTGGTTTTATGCTCCCTATATTAAGAACTCTAAATGAAAGAGCTGCAAAAAAAGAATTAGCTTTTTTTAAAAAAAGAAAAGAAATTATTAAATTAATTAATAATAAAAGAGTTAAGCCCAATGAATTTAAAAATATCGAAGACAAACTATAAAAAAAGAATCAGTACAAAAGTACTGATTCTTTTTTTATAGTTTGTCTATTGGCAAGGTTGCTATTCCATTTAATGTTAAGTTTATTTCTTCTTTATATCCATTTTTTATTTTATAATATGCTGCCAACGCTATCATTGCACCGTTATCTGTACATAATTTCATTGAAGGATAATAAACTTTTATCCCTTTCTTTTCTCCTTTTTCTTTCAGTTCTTTCCTTAGCAAAGAATTTGCAGCTACTCCTCCCGCAATTATTATATTTTTTACAGGATATTCTTCACAAGCCTTTAATGTTTTTTTACATAAAATCTCTACAACTTTTTGTTGAAAAGAAGCTGCTAAATCTTCGGGTTTAAAATATTCTTTTTTCATATTCATTTTATTTACATAATTTATGACAGAAGTTTTTATTCCTGAAAAACTAAAGTTATAATCATTTACTTTTGGAGTTGTTATTTTAAGAAAGTTAGGATTCCCTTCATAATACATTTTATCTATAACAGGACCCCCTGGATAACCTATTCCTAATACTCTCGCTACTTTATCATAACTTTCTCCCACTGCGTCGTCTAAAGTTCCTCCTAAATTTTTAAAATTATATTCTTTATCTATATAAATTATATTAGTGTGTCCTCCTGAAACAACTAAGGCAATACAAGGCAACTCAACTTTATTTTCTATGAAATTAGCGTAAATATGACCCCTTATATGATGCACTGGAACTAGTGGAATATTCTTCCCATATGCTAGTCCTTTAGCAAAAGATACTCCTACAAGTAAGGCTCCTATTAATCCTGGAGCATAAGTAACTGCTATATAATCTATCTCATCTAACGTTACATGAGCCTCTTCTAAGCTTTCCTGTAATATAGCTGCAATATTTTTCACATGCTGCCTCGAAGCTATTTCTGGAACAACTCCTCCATATTCTTTATGAATAGCTATTTGAGAAGAAATTTTATTTGATAAAATTTCTTCTCCATTTTTAATTATCGCTATTGATGTTTCATCACAAGATGATTCTATCCCTAATATTAACATTTATCCTCCTAATTTTTAAAACTATGTATTGGAGCCGGCACTCTTCCTCCTCTATCAATAAATTTGTTACAACTAAATTTATTGACTGACATTATAGGAGCATAACCTAATAATCCTCCAAACTCAACATATTCTCCTACTTTTTTACCTATAACAGGTATTAGTCTAACCGCTGTTGTTTTATTGTTTATCATTCCTATCGCAGCTTCATCCGAAATTATTCCAGATATTGTTGCCGCAGAAGTATCTCCTGGAATAGCTATCATATCTAATCCCACAGAACATACACAAGTCATTGCTTCTAATTTTTCTAAAGTTAAAGCTCCTATTTCTGCTGCTTTTATCATTGCATGATCTTCACTAACAGGAATAAATGCTCCACTTAATCCTCCTACATAAGAAGAAGCCATAACTCCCCCTTTTTTCACGTTATCATTTAGCATGGCTAAAGCTGCTGTTGTTCCTGGGGCTCCTGGTTGCTCTAATCCCATTTCCTGAAAAATTTCTCCTATACTATCTCCAACTGCTGGAGTTGGAGCTAATGATAAATCTATTATTCCAAATTTAACTCCCAACCTTTCTGCAGCTTCTTGAGCAACTAATTGCCCAACTCTAGTTATTTTAAATGCTGTCTTTTTTATAACCTCACATAGAGTCTCAAAATCTTTTCCTCTAGCTTCTTCCAAAGCTTTTTTTACAACGCCTGGGCCACTAACTCCGACATTGACTATCGCTTCAGCTTCTCCTAGTCCATGAAAAGCTCCTGCCATAAATGGATTATCTTCTACTGCATTGCAAAATATAACTAATTTTGCACATCCTATACTTTCTTCATTTTTAGTTAGCTCAGCAGTTTCTTTTATTATATATCCCATTTCTTTTATTGCATCCATATTAAGACCATTTCTTGATGTCCCAACATTAATTGAAGAACAAACTCTTTCGGTTACCTTCAATGCTTCTGGAATTGATTTAATTAATATTTTATCTGAATTTGTATAACCTTTTTGCACTAAAGCTGAAAAGCCTCCTATAAAATTAACTCCACATTCTTTTGCCGCTTTATCTAAAGTTTTAGCCACACTAACATAAGAATCTGTATTACAGCCAGCTGCTGCTATCGCTATAGGAGTAACTGAAATTCTTTTATTTACAACCGGAACTCCAAATTGTTTTGCAATGTCATCTCCAATTTCAACCAAATTTTTAGCATACTTTACTATTTTATTATATATCTTTTCATTAAATCTATCAATATTAGAATCTGCACAATCCATTAAACTAATCCCCATAGTTATAGTTCTTACATCAAGATTTTCCTCTGCTATCATCATATTAGTTTCTATTATCTCGCCTCTTGAAATCATTGTTTGCTCCTCCTTTTTTAAATACGGTGCATACAGTTAAATATATCTTCATTTTGTATAGTTATAACAACACCTAATTCATTCCCTATTTGTGTTAATTTATTACTTATTTCCTTCGTTGTTTGTATTTCTTTAGTTATTTCAACTATCATCATCATATTAAAATAACCTTTTACTATTGTCTGAGATATATCTAAAACATTTATCTCTTTTTCCGCCAAATAAGTACATATCTTCGCTATTATCCCAACTTTATCGCTCCCTAAAACAGTAATTATACATTTCATACTATACCTCCTATAATTTTATTCCTCATTATAACACCTTTTGTTTATTTTTCAAATATTAAATTATAAAAACACCATAAGAAATCTTATGGTGTTTTTATAATTTAATATTTATACTGTTGTTATTTCCTTTTCTTTCAATGCTAATAATTTATCTATGTCTTTAATTACTTTATCTGTAATTTTCTGAACTTCATTTTCTGCATCTTTTAACTCATCAGTTGTTAAATCTTCTGATTTTTCTAATCTTCTTAATCCATTATTTGTTTCTTTTCTTATATTTCTTACTGCTATTTTTCCTTCTTCTGCATCTTTTTTAGCTATTTTGACATACTCTTTTCTTCTGTCTGCTGTTAATTCTGGAACCATAAGTCTAATTACTCTTCCATCATTATTTGGTGTTAACCCTAAATTAGCTGTCATTATAGCTTTCTCTATTGATGGAATTACAGATTTATCCCATGGATCTATAACTAATAATCTTGCTTCTGGAGCTGATACAGTTCCAACTTGGTTTAATGGCATATCAGATCCATACTGTGAAACTTTTACTCCATCTAACATTGAAACATTTGCTCTCCCTGCTCTTATTGCAGTAAATTTATTCTTTGTCGCTTCTACTGTTTTTTCCATTTTTTCTTTGCATTCTAATATTAGATTTTCTTTATCCATTATTTATCCTCCTAATTATTATAGTACCACTGTTCCTATCTTTTCTCCTAAAACAACTTTTTCTATATTTCCTTCTTTTAAAGAATCAAATACAATTAAAGGTAATTTATTATCTCTACATAATGAAATTGCTGCTGCATCCATAACTTTTAAATCATTGTTTAAAACCTCTGTATATGTTATTGTGTTATATTTTTTTGCATCTATAAATTTAACTGGATCTTTATCATATATTCCATCGACCTTTGTTGCTTTTATAACTACATCTGCATTTATTTCAATAGCTCTTAATGCTGCTGCTGTATCAGTTGTAAAATATGGATTTCCTGTTCCTGCTCCAAATATTACTACTCTCCCTTTTTCTAAATGTCTTTGAGCTCTTCTTTTAATAAATGGTTCTGCTATTTTAGGCATTTCTATAGCTGTTAAAACTCTTGTTGGAACTCCTAATTTTTCTATAGAATTTTGAAGTGCTAAAGAATTAATTACTGTAGCCAACATTCCCATATGATCTCCAGTTACTCTATCCACTCCTTGTTCTGCTCCTGAAAGTCCTCTAAAAATATTTCCTCCACCTATAACTATTCCAACCTCAACTCCTAGGTCAACTATATCTTTTATTTGCTTAGCATATGACGAAATAACTTCAGATGATATTCCGAAATCTTGATTCCCCATTAATGCTTCTCCACTTAATTTTAGTAATATTCTGTTATACACAGGTTTCATTCTTTCCTCCTATTTTTTTAAAAAAATAGGGATGCTATTGCATCCCTTGTTTTATCTTCTTAAGAAGTCTTATCCATTAATTTGAGCTGCAACTTCAGCTGCGAAGTCTTCTACTTTCTTTTCAATTCCTTCTCCTACTTTATATCTAGTGAAAGATAATACTTTCATGTCTCCTGCAAATTTAGCAACAGTTTCTTTATTTTCTGCTCTTACATATATTTGATCAACTAAACAATTTTCTTCATAGAATTTTCTCATTTTCCCAATTAATATTTTTTCTATAATTTGAGCTGGTTTTCCTTCCATTTCTAATTGTTTTCTAGCAATTTCTTTTTCATGTTCTAACATTTCAGGTGTCACTTCTTCTTCGCATAGATAACCAGGGTTCATTGCTGCTGCGTGCATAGCAATTCCTTTTGCTCTTTCTAATCTTTCTGGAGTTAATTCTGCTGACATTTCAACTATTACTCCTAATTTTCCACCTAAATGATTATAAGTAGTAACAAAACCAGGTGCAATAACCTTTTCCATTCTTCTTATATTCATATTTTCTCCAATTTTAGCAATTAGAGCAACTAATGATTCTTCTATTGTTTTACCATCAGCTAGTTTTTGAGCTTTTAATTCTTCAACAGTTGTTACTTCTGTATTTAAAGCTACTTCAACTAAAAGTTTTCCAAAATCTTTAAATGCATCATTTTTAGAAACAAAATCTGTTTCTGCATTGAACTCAATAACTACTGCTTTTTTATGATCTTCAGTAACTCCATCGAAAATTAATCCTTCTGCCGCTACTCTACCTGATTTTTTAACAGCTTTAGCCATACCTTTTTCTCTTAGTAAGTCTACAGCTTTTTCCATATTTCCTTCTGTTTCTGTAAGTGCTTTTTTACAATCCATCATTCCAGCACCAGTCATTTCTCTTAATTCTTTTACTAATTTAGCTGTAATTTGCATATTATTTTGTCCTCCTTAAAAAATTATTCTGCCGCTCCATTTTCTGCAACTTCTTCAGTTAACTCTTTAGCTTCTGCTGCTTTTTCTTCAGCACCTTGCTTTCCTTCTATTACTGCATTAGCCATTAATGTAGTCATTAATTTTACTGATCTTATAGCATCATCATTTGAAGGGATTGGATAATTAATTAAATCTGGATCTACGTTAGTGTCTATCATAGCTATTACTGGAATTCCTAGGTGACTAGCCTCTTCTACTGCTAAAGCTTCTTTTTTAACATCAACAACAAATAATGCTTTTGGTAATCCTGGCATATCTTGAATTCCTGATAAGTTTTTAGATAGTTTATCTAATTCTTTTCTTAATTTAGAAGCCTCTTTTTTAGTATAAGAATTGTCTAAAACACCTTCTTCTTCCATTTTTGTTAATTCTTTAAGTCTTGCTATTCTTCCTTTGATAGTTCCAAAGTTAGTTAACATTCCTCCTAACCATCTATTATTTACATAATACATTCCAGCTCTTTCAGATTGTTCTTTAATTGTATCTTGAGCTTGTTTTTTTGTTCCAACAAATAAAACATGTCCTCCATCAGCTGCAATATCTCTTACTACTGAGTAAGCAACCTCTATCTTTTTTAAAGATTTATGTAAATCTATTACATGTATCCCATTTCTTTCTGTAAAAATATACTTTTTCATTTTTGGATTCCATCTTTTTGCTTGATGTCCAAAATGAACTCCTGATTCTAACAATTGTTTCATTGTAACTACTGCCATTTTTATTCCTCCTAATTTTTTGGTTAATCTTCCGCTAATCTTAAAAACTAAACAACTCAAAAGAGCACCATGCTTAGAAATAATTAACGTGCTTTTTATAGCATTTTATTCTATCATTTATCATTTATATTGTCAACCTTAAGCTTTGATTTTCTTACTCTTTTTATAAAAAAATCTCAATTTTTCTTTCTTCATTACATTTAGTTTCTAGAAAATTTATTGCCTTTTCTAAAGGAGCTCCTTTAAACTCTCTTCCATTAAAATTACATACTTTTATACAAGCACAACATTGAATACATTTCTTTGAATCAACTTCCCCTATATTTATTTTTGAAATAGCTTCAGTAGGACAAACGCTAGCACAAGTATTGCATCCCTTACAATTTTCATTAGGTAAAGGAGCTATATTCTTTTTCTGTCCATCTTTCTTATATGGTTTATTTCCTGGAACGTTTATATTATCTAGTTCACTAATTTTTTTTATTTTTTCTATAATTTTTCCACCAAATTTATAAGCTTTTTCAGTATCTTGTTTATTAGGACGTCCTGTAGCTACTTTTTTAGTATAAGAATGCTCTCCTAAAAAAGCTCCTGCTGCAATAACTTTAAATCCATTTCTAATAAAAATATCTTTTAACTCTATTAAAGTATCATCATAATGTCTATTTCCATATACCGCTACTAAAACAATTGGGGTGTTACTTCCTTTTATCCTATTTAGTGTTTCTCTTATTACTTTAGGAGTTCTTCCCCCATAAACTGGTACCCCTATAATAACTAAATCTTGCTTCAAAAATTCATATTCTTTTATATTCCTATTTATAAATGTTAAATCATTATCTTCAATCTCTAATTTTGTTCCTAGAGCAATATTTTGAACAATTGTTTTTGTTGTATGTGTCGGACTAAAATAAAAAACATTTATCTTTTTTAATTCTTCGAGCATTCTTTAATCATCTCCATTATTTGTTTTTATTGAATTTATTGATTTTTCTAAAATTCCAGATAAATAAGCTAAAACTATTCCATAATTAGTTATTTCAACTCCTTCTTTTATACATTCCTCTATTCTTATTTCCATATTTTTTTTAGTGATCATACACGCTCCGCAATGAATAACTAAATCATATTTTTTTAAATCTCTAGGAAAATCTTTTCCTGTCAAAAACTTAAAGCTAAAATTTTTCCCCGTTTTTTTTTCTAACAATGCGGGGATTTTAAATCTCCCTATATCTTCATGAGAAGTATTATGAGTACAATTTTCTGAAATTAAAATGTTAGCTCCTTCTTTTAAGTGCTTAATTTTTTCTATCCCTGAAATTAATCTTTCTAAATCTCCTTTTTGCTTTGCAAAAAGTATTGAAAAACTAGTTAAAGGAAACTTATTTTTCACTATTTTATCTACTTTATTAAAAATTTGAGAATCAGTTACAACTAAAGAAATTTTTTCTGTTTCATTTATTACTTCTTCTAATTCTGTTTCTCTACAAACTATACTTTTTATTCCTTTGTCTAGAGCAGCTCTTAATAATTGAACTTGAGGTAAAATTAATCTCCCTTTTGGAGCTTCTGAATCTATGGGTATCACCATAATTATAGTATCATCATAATTTAAAATTCCATCTAATAAACCTGGTTCTTCCTCTAATATATTTAAATTTTTTAATAATAACTCTTTAAATCTCAAAATAGAATTTCTATCTCTTGTATTTATAAAAATACAATCCTTTAATGCATTTTTTATTTCTAATTTTTCAACTTCTTTCAATTTTTCTTCTTTTGTCACTACATTTATATATGGTATTGAATATTTTTTTAACATTAAAATATTTTCTTTATATTCTTCTTTATTAAAATCATTTCCATCAACCACATAAATAATAAAATCTGAACTTCTAATTTCTTGAATTGTTTTCTCTATTCTGAATTTTCCTAATTCAGAATCATCATTAAATCCAGCTGTATCTGTAAATAATACTGGACCAAATGGTAAAAATTCCATTGCTTTTTTTACAGAATCTGTTGTTGTTCCTTTTATATTTGAAACTATTGATATTTCTTGTTCTGTAATTGCATTTAATAAAGATGATTTTCCAGCATTAGTCGATCCTATTATAGTTATTTTAAATCTATTTGAATTTGGAGTAGTTTGCATTTTTCCTCCCTTTTAATCTTGATAATTTTCTAAAAATGATAATTCTACTATTCTTAGTCCATCTACAGCTGCGCTCATTATTCCTCCTGCGTATCCTGCCCCTTCTCCGATAGGATATAATCCTTTTATATTAATTGACTCCCCTTTTTTATCTCTTAATATCCTTACAGGAGAAGAAGTTCTTGTCTCTGGAGCAATTAAATTTGCTTTTTTAGAAACGAAAATCTTATTTTGTTTTCCCCAATACTCTAAAGCTTTCTTCAAATTTCTTGCAATTACTTCTGGGAATAATTGATTTAAATCATAAGAAACTTTTTTCATTTGATAGCTAGTTTCTATTTTGTCTTTTGTTTTTTTTCCAGCTAAAAAATCTGGAACACTTTGGTATAAAGCACCATAATTTTTAACTAATTCATAAGTCTTTTTTTCTAAATCTTCTTGGAATTTCATCCCTGAAAATAAGTCTGTCCCAAATTCATTTTCTTTAATCCCTACTACAACTGCTGAATTTGAAAATTTTCCATTTCTTTGTGAATAACTCATCCCATTTACTAAGGTCCCTCCAAATTCAGAAGCTGCATTAACTATCACTCCTCCAGGACACATACAAAAAGAAAAAACTCCTCTTTCTTCCTCTTTATTGTGATAAGTAAAGTTATAAGTTGCTGCTCCCAACTTTTCATCCCCTGCAAATTTCCCAAACTGCATTTCATCTATATCTTTTCTTAAATGTTCTATCCTTGCTCCAACTGCAAAAGCTTTATTTTCCATCGCAACTTTATGACTATTTAACATTTTATAAGTATCCCTAGATGAATGACCTATGCCTAAAATAATTCTATCTAATTGTAGATTTTCTATTTTATTTTGATTATTTTTTATTATTGCTCCCTTTATTTTCTGATTTTCGACTATAATATCTAATAAATCATTTTTAAAATAAAATTCTCCTCCTAAAGAAATTATCTTCTTTCTTAAATTTTTAATTACAATTTTTAATTTATCAGTTCCTATATGAGGTTTATTCTCCCATAATATCTCTGGTTGAGCTCCATTATTAACAAATTCTAAAAAAACTTTGTCTATATATGGGCTTTTTATTCTAGTGTTAAGTTTTCCATCTGAATATGTTCCTGCTCCTCCTTCTCCAAACTGAATATTAGAATCTTTATTTAATATTCCCTTTGTTATAAATTCTTGAATTGTTTTATCTCTAGCATCTATATCCTCACCTTTATCTATAATTATAGGTTTATAACCATATTCTACTAATTTTAGAGCTGCAAACAATCCTGAAGGTCCAGCTCCAACAACTAAAACTTTTAATTCCTGATTTATTGCTCTCTTTTTTCCTGCTGGTTTTTCTTTTACAATAGTTAAATTTTTTATTTGGCTTATCTCTGAATTATCATCTAATTCAGCTTGTATATTATAAACAAATTTTATATTACTTTTTTTTCTTGCATCAATTGATTTTTTTATTATTTTAAATTTCTTTAAATTTTTCTTTTTTATTCCACTTTTTATTAATTCTTTTTCTATTTCTAATTCTTGATTTTTTTTAAAAAAAATCTTTATATTATTTACATTAACTTTCAATAAATCACCTCAGAAAAATTATACCATATTCTTTATTGAATTTCTTAAAAAAAAGGCGTAGAAAACAAAAGTTTTCAACGCCTTTTAATAATTTTTATTTTTTTCTCCAAATATTCATTTTTTTAGCTGCTTCTATTAATTCTTCTCTAAAGTCTGGATGAGCTATACTAATTAATGCTTCTGCTCTTTCCCAAACAGTTTTCCCCTTAAGATTAACTTTACCATATTCAGTTACTACATATTGAACATTATCTCTTGTGTCTGTTACTATAGTTCCATTTTCTAAAGTTGGTTTAATTCTTGAATATAATTTTCCTTCTCTATCTTTATATGTTGAAGATAGGCAAATTATTGTTTTTCCTCCCTTAGATAAATAAGCTCCTAAAACAAAATCAAGTTGCCCTCCAGCTCCACTTATATGTTTTGTTCCTGAACTCTCAGAATTTACTTGCCCGAATAAATCTATATCCACTGCATTATTTATTGAAATAAAATTATCCATTTGAGCTATTACTCTTGCATCATTAACATAATCAACAGATGAAGTCATTATTTCTGGATTTTTATCTAAGTAATCATACATTTCTTTACCACCTGCAGCAAATGTAAATACTTGTCTATATCTATTAATTTCTTTATTTGCTCCTGTTATTTTCCCTGCCTTTGCCATTTCAACAAAAGAATCAACATACATTTCTGAATGAACACTTAAATCTTTTAAGTCAGATTTTGCTATTAAACTTCCTACTGCTGTTGGCATTGCTCCTATTCCTAACTGTATACAACATCCATCAGATAATTCTTCAACAATCTGCTCTGCTACTTTTACATCTACTTCTGAAGGAGTTGGTGAAGGTAAAATTGGAATATCTGTATTTTCTGTTTCAACAATCATGTCTACTTCTGAAATATGAATTATATTTTCAGTCCCACCAAAGCATACTGGCATTTTTTCATTTACTTCAAGTATAACTGTTTTTGCCATTTCACAAACAGCTTTCATGTGAGAAGCACTTAATCCAAAATTAAAATATCCAAACTCATCCATTGGAGAAACTTGTAATATAGCAATATCTACTTTTGCTCCTCCATCTCTATAATATCTTGGTAATTCAGAGTATCTTATTGGCCCATGAAATCCAAATCCTCTTTTTATAGCTTTTCTCTCTATTCCTGTTGTGTGCCAAGAATTCCATGTAAAATGTTCTCCTGGATTATCAATCTTAAAAATTTCTGGTTCTCTTAAAAGAATTCCTCCCCTTAATACAACATCTTTTAATTCTGGCATTCTTTTAGCTAAAGCTTTATCTACTTCTACAGAAGTACAAGTACACCATCCATAATCAACATATGATCCTGATTGTACAGTTGCCGCTGCTTTTTCAGCTGAAACTAACTTACTTTTATAATCTTGTTCTAATTTTGTCATTAAATTCACCCCTTAAAAAATATTATTATTTCCGTAATCATTTAATACTTTCAAAAATAAAATCAATCAATTGATTTTACTACATTTATCATATTGTTTCAAGCTTTTTTAACTTTTAACTAAAAAAAAAGGAACTTAAAAAAAGTTCCTTTTTTATATTTTATTTTTAAACTAAAGCTATTATAGCTAGTTCTGCAGAGTCTCCTCTTCTTACAGAAGTTTTTATTATTCTTGTATAACCACCATTTCTTTCTGCATATCTTGGTGCTAAATCATTGAATAATTTTGCTACTGCTTCTTCATCTCTTAAGAATGCAAAAGCTCTTCTTCTGTCTGCTAAAGTTCCTTTTTTACCTAAAGTAACCATTCTATCTAAGAATTTTCTAAGTTCTTTAGCTCTAGTAACTGTAGTTTCTAGTTTTTCTTCTCTTACTAATGAGATAGTTAAGTTCTTAAGCATTGCTTTTCTGTGATCTGCTCTTCTTCCTAACTTTCTATATGATTTATTATGATTCATTAGTTAGCTTCCTCCTTATAAATATTATTCAGAATACTCATTCTGATTAAGGTCAAATCCTAATTCTTTCATTTTTTCAAGAATTTCATCAAGAGATTTTCTTCCAAGATTTTTTATTTTTAGAAGATCTGCCATACTTAGCTTAGCTAACTGTCCAACTTCTTCTATTCCTGCTTTTTTCAAACAATTAAAAGATCTAACTGTTAAGTCAAGTTCTTCTATTTTAGTATCAAGCATATTATTATCTTTTTCTGAATTTTCCTCTTCTTCTTCTTCTTCTTCTATATCTTCTCTTAAATATTCTAATCTATTTCCTAAATCTAAGAATGGATTTAAATATAATTTTAAAAGTTCTACTGAATAAGATACTGCATCTCTCATAGAAACACTGCCATCAGTTTCTATGTTAAGAATTAGTTTATCAAAATCTGTCATTCTACCAACCATAGTAGCTTCTATAGCATAAGAAACTTTTCTGATTGGAGTATATATCGCATCTACTGCTATATAATCTACAGGCCAATTTTTTCTATCTATTTCTTCTGAAACAACAAATCCTTCTCCAACATCAACTAAAAATTCCATATCTATTTCTCTCTCAGTTGTTATTGTACAAATAACTTGTTCAGGGTTTACTATTTCTAAACCGATATCTGGTATTATATCAGCAGCGGTAACTATTTTAGGTCCTTTAACAGATAGAGTCATTTTTCTCTCTCCAACTGATTCAGTTTTAACTACAATTTCTTTAATATTAAGTATAATGTCAGAAACAGGTTCTTTCACTCCCTCAACAACTGAAAATTCGCTTAAAACTCCATCAATTCTGACACCTTTTATAGCCGCACCAGGTATAGAAGAAAGCAGAACTCTTCTTAAAGCATTACCAATCGTATTTCCATACCCTCTATATAAAGGCTCGATAATATATTGTCCTTTAAACTCATTCTCTTTAACTTCTTTTATTTGTATACCTCTAGCATGTTTTTCAATTTTTAACATTTGATCAACTCCTATTAAAAGGCTTATTATCTTGAATATAATTCAACTATTAGAGACTCATCGATATCAAAATCTAAATCTTCTTTAGTTGGAACTTGAAGAACTTTTCCTGCAAATGCAGCTTTATCAAGCTCTAACCAAGCTGGAACAGCTACTGCTTCAACAGCTTCTTTAACTAGATCTAAGTTCTTAGAATTCTCTATTACAGAAACAACATCTCCAACTTTAACTCTATAAGATGCTATATTTACTTTTCTTCCATTAACTGCAATATGTCCATGTGAAACTATTTGTCTAGCTTGTCTTCTAGTTTTTGCAAAACCTAATCTATAAACAACATTTTCTAATCTTCTTTCAAGAAACTGAATTAATACTAAACCAGTTACCCCGTCTTTTCTTGTTGCTTCTTCATAAAGTTTTCTAAATTGTTTTTCCATTACATTGTATATGAATCTTGCTTTTTGTTTTTCTCTTAATTGTATTGCATACTCTGTAGGTTTTCTATTTGCGTTTGGTCTGAATCCTCTTTTTGAAGTTTTATTAACTCCTAAAACTATAGGCTCAATTCCAAGTGCTCTACATTTTTTTAATATAGGCTGTCTATTCCTTGCCATCTCTCAAATATTCCTCCTTCGTTTAAATTGTCATCTAAATTATGACTAGGTTACATTCTTCTTCTTTTTGGTGGTCTGCATCCATTATGTGGAACTGGTGTTACGTCTGTAATTTTAGTAACTTCTAATCCAGTTGCTTGTAATGATCTTACACAAGCTTCTCTTCCAGAACCAGGTCCTTTTACTTTAACTTCAACTTTTTTCATTCCATTGTCCATTGCTACTTGAGCTGCTTGTTCTGCTGCTATTTGAGCTGCAAATGGAGTTCCCTTCTTAGTTCCTTTGAACCCTGAAGTTCCACCTGATTTCCAACTAACTACTCTTCCTTCTGGATCAGTAATAGCGATAATTGTATTATTGAATGTTGAATGTATATGAGCTACTCCGCTAGGAATACTTTTTAATTTCTTTTTAACTTTAGCTACTTTTTTAGCCAATTTAGCTCCCTCCTTACTTTCTAATTCTAAATTTTGATAAATTTAATTATCTTTTAACCATTTTCTTAGGACCTTTTACTGTTCTTGCATTAGTTTTTGATTTTTGTCCTCTTACTGGTAAGTGCATTTTGTGTCTTAATCCTCTGTAACATCTAATGTCTAAAAGTCTCTTAACTGCTAATCTAACTTCTTTTCTTAAATCCCCTTCAACTCTTAATCCATCGATGATTCCTCTAATTTTGTTTAATTCTTCTTCAGTTAAATCTTTTACTCTTGTGTCAAAATCAACGCCTGCTTGAGTTAAAACATTTTGAGAAGTTTTTCTTCCAATCCCGTAAATATAAGTTAGTGAGATTTCAACTCTCTTATTTCTAGGAATATCTACTCCTGCTATTCTAGCCAATTTGGTTCCTCCTATTCACAAAAATTTATATATTGCTAACTTCTGTGGTTAGCTAACACTTTCTTCGACATGCCTTATTTTAATAAGCACAAGCTCTACAGCTTAACATGTCTTTACAGTACTTCCAATGTCAGTACTACATTTGTTCCTCTTAGTAAAATACTTTTTAGCTTAGTAAAATTCAAAGTTTTAACTACCCTTGAACTTGTTTATGCTTAGGGTTTTCACATATAACTCTTATTTTACCATGTCTTCTAATTACTTTACATTTGTCACAAATAGGTTTAATTGATGTTCTTACTTTCATCTCTACCTCCTCTTTCGTGATTAAAAAAACTATTTTTTTCTATAAACTATTCTTCCTCTTGATAAATCATAAGGTGAAATTTGAACAGTTACTGTATCTCCAGGTAAAATTTTAATGTAATTCATTCTCATTTTTCCTGATATGTGACCTAGTATTGTGTGTCCATTTTCTAACTTAACTTGAAACATCGCATTTGGAAGGGTTTCTAAAATAGTTCCTTCTAATTCGATAACATCTTTCTTTGACATATTTCCTCCTATCGAACAGAAATTCATATTATCATAACATATCTAATAAAAAAAGTCCATATAATTTTCTTTTTTTTTAGTCTAATTTACTTAACACCAATGGTTTTCCATCAACAATTGCTATTGAATGTTCAAAATGTGCTGATCTCTTCCCGTCTTTTGTTACTACTGTCCATCCATCATCCAACATCTTAATTTTGTAACTACCCTCATTAACCATTGGTTCAACAGCTAATACCATTCCATTTTCTATTTTTAATCCTCTTCCTTTTCTTCCATAATTTGGAACACAAGGATCTTCATGCATAGCTTTCCCAACTCCATGGCCGGCATAATCTCTTACTACTGTAAACCCTTGAGATTCAACATATCTTTGAATAGCATGACCTATATCTCCTAGTCTGTTACCAACTACTGCTGCTGCTATTCCTATTTCTCTAGATTTTTTAGTCACTTCCAATAATCTTTTTGCTTCTTCATCTATTTGACCAACAGGATATGTTATTGCTGCATCTCCATAATAACCGTCTAATATAGTTACAGTATCTATACTTACAATATCGCCCTCTTTTAACACTATATTTTCACTAGGAATTCCATGTACAACTCCTTCATTTACAGAAATACATGCTCCTGCAGGAAACGGATCATATATTCCAGGAACTCCTATTGTTCCTGGAATAGCCCCTTGAGACACTATATAATCTTCAATTATTTTATTTAATTCTTTTGTTGATATTCCTGGCTTTATATATTCAGGTAATATATTTTGATAAAGTCTAGCTATTATCTGATTTGCTTCTTTTATTTTTTTTATTTCATCTATAGTTTTTATAATAACTGCCATTTTCAGTCCTTCCTTAATAACTATCCTAAAATTTTAAATATATCTTGTGTTATTTCTTTTATGTCTTTAGTTCCGTCAATTTCTTCCATAATTCCTCTTTCTTTATAGAAATCAAATAAAGGAGCTGTTTGTGCATGATATTCTGATAGTCTTTTTTCTACTGTTTCTGCATTATCATCTTTTCTTTGTACTAAAGTTTTCCCACAGAAATCACAAATTCCTTCTTTTTTAGATGGGTTAAATTTAACATGAAAGGATCCTCCACACGATTTACATACTCTTCTTCCTATAACTCTTCCTACTATTAATTCATCTGGAACATTTAAAGATATAACTTTATCTAAAGAAATTTTCATTTCTTTCATTAATTTTTCTAAAGCTTCTGCTTGAGCTAATGTTCTAGGAAAACCATCTAAAATAAATCCTTTTTTACAATCTTCCATTAATAATCTATCTTTTATTATTCCTACTATAATTTCATCCGAAACTAATTTTCCTGATTCCATACAAGCTTTAGCCTCAAGTCCCATCGGTGTTCCTGCGCTAACAGCTGCTCTAAGCATATCTCCTGTTGAAATTTGAGGAATCCCATATTTTTCTATAATATATTTTGCTTGTGTTCCTTTTCCCGCTCCGGGAGCTCCAAATAACATAATGTTCATTCTATCATCTCCTAAATATTTTTTTCAACGTTTTTATTATACTATTTCACCTAAAAAAAATATACCTTTTTTTCTATTTAACTACTATGTTAATTATTTTTTTAGGTATTACAATTACTTTAACAACTTGTTTATCTGTAATATGCTTTCTCACATTTTCTACTTCAAAAGCTTTCCCCTCTATTTCTTCCTTTGTGGCATTTAAATCAACTATTATTGATCCTCTCATTTTCCCATTAACTTGAATCGCTATTGTCGCTTCATCAGAAATTGTTAATTTTTCATCATATTCTGGCCATGTAATATCAAATAAGTTTTCTTCTGCTCCAATCTCTTCCCATAATTCTGATGTAAAATGAGGAGTAAAAGGCGAAAGCATTATAACTATATCTCTTATTGTTTCTCCAAATATTTTTTTAGATTCACTTGTTTCTTTTTCTGTTCCAAGCACGTTAGCTCTATATGAATAAACTTCATTTACAAGTTCCATAGTTCCTGCAATAGCTGTATTAAAATGATAATTATCTTCTATAGAGTCTGTTATTCTTTTTATAGTTTGATGTAATTTTCTCACTAATGCCTTATCTTCTCTTGAAGCTTTAGAATAATCTGCTTTTTCTTCTGAAATATAAGATTTATTTTCAACAATTATTCTCCAAACTCTATTTAAAAATCTAGATGCTCCAGAAAGTCCATTCTCATTCCATTCTAATTCTCTTTCTGGAGGAGCTGTAAACATAATAAATAATCTAACTGCATCAGCTCCATATTTTGACATTATTTCTTCAGGATCAACACCATTATTTTTAGACTTTGACATTTTTTCCATTTTTACTAAAAGTTCTTCGCCTGTTTTTTTAGAATAAGCTTTTTCCCCTTTTAAATCTACTTCATCTAAAAACATAAATTTATTTTCTTTTTCTGAAAAATAAGAATTAGAAAGCACCATTCCTTGAGTTAAAAGTCTTTTAAAAGGTTCATCTGAAGAAACTAAGTTGATATCTCTTAAAGCTTTATGGAAAAATCTTGCATATAATAAATGCATAACAGCATGTTCTACTCCACCTATATATTGGCTTACTGGAAACCACTTATCTACAATTTCTTTACTAAATGGAGCTGCATCATTTTTAGGGTCACAATATCTTAAAAAATACCATGAAGAATCTACAAAGGTATCCATTGTATCTGTTTCTCTTCTTGCTGGTCCTCCACATATAGGGCATATTGCATTTTTATACTCTTCTGAAGTTTCTATAGGGTTTCCATTTCCTGTAAACTCAATATCTTCAGGTAATTTAACTGGTAAATTCTCATCTTTTTCCATAACCATTCCACATTTCTCACAATACAACGCTGGAATTGGAGTTCCCCAATATCTTTGCCTTGAAATTCCCCAATCTTTTAATCTATATTTTACTGTCTTTTCTCCCCAGCCATTTTCTTCAACATAATCAGCTATTATTCCTATTGCTTTTTTAGAATTTATACCGTTAAATTCCCCAGAATTAACTAACTGTCCAACTTCTGTAAATGCTTCCGTCATTTCATTTATATCTATAATTTCTTCTTGTCCCTTAGGATTAATTACAATTTTCATCGGCAAATCATATTTTTTAGCAAATGCAAAATCTCTTTCATCATGAGAAGGTACCGCCATAACTGCACCTGTTCCATAATTCATTAATACATAATCAGCTATCCACAAAGGAACTTTTTCTCCATTCACAGGATTTATAACATGCCAACCTGTAGCCACCCCCGTTTTTTCTTTCCCTTCTGCTGTTCTTTCTATTATATCAGTATTCTTCATTGCTTCTATCTTACTTTTTAAAGCATTATTATTTTCTATTATTTTGTCAACAATAGGATGCTCTGGAGCCACTACTGCATAAGTTACTCCATATATAGTATCTATTCTTGTTGTAAACATTGGTAATTTTTCTCCTGTTTCTTGAACAGTGAATACTATTTCTGTTCCATAAGATTTTCCAATCCAGTTTTTTTGCATTGCTAAAACTTTATCTGGCCATCCACCTTTAAGTTCTTTATGTCCATCTAATAATTCATCTGCATAATCTGTTATCTTAAAAAACCATTGTTCTAATTCTTTTTGAATAACTTGAGTTTTAGAATGTCTCCAACATTTCCCATCCTCAACTTGTTCGTTAGCTAAAACTGTTTGACAATCAGGACACCAATTAACTGTAGATTTCTTTTTATAAATTAAACCTTTCTCATAGAATTTTTTAAATATCCATTGATTCCATTTATAATATTCTGGAGTATAACTTGCTATTTCTCTATCCCAATCATATGATAATCCCATTAATTTTAATTGTCTTTTCATATTTTTTATATTTGATTTTGTCCAAATAGCTGGATGTGCTCCATTTTGAATAGCTGCATTTTCTGCCGGAAGTCCAAATGAGTCCCATCCCATAGGTTGGAGAACATTATATCCCTTCATCCTTTTATATCTTGAAATAACATCTCCTATAGTGTAATTTCTTGCATGCCCTACATGTAATTTCCCAGAAGGATAAGGTAGCATAACTAGAACATAATAATTTTCCTTATTTTCAACTGTGTTTTCAGTTTTAAAGAGATTATTTTGGTTCCATTTTTCTTGCCATTTTTCTTCAACTTCTTTAAAATTGTACTCTTTCATTTCTTCCTCCTATATATTATTTAAACTTTTCAACCATTTTTTTACTTTTAATTTTATACGTTGATAAGTATTGTCTATTGTTTTATTTGATTTCTTTAAAATCTGTGCAATTTCTCCATAAGAATAACCTTTTATTAAATATCTCAGTACTTTTTTTTCTAATTCACTAAAATGTTTTTCAGAATAAGTCTTAAACTCTTGCATTAGCTCTTTATAAATAAATATTTCTTCTGCATTTGGAGCCTTTTCTTTAAATATTTTTTCTTTTATTTTTTCATCTTCGGTAACATACATAACATTTAAAACTTGATTTTTTTTAGAATTTGAATTTTTTAATGCTGAAATTATTTGTCTTCTCATACACATAATCACAAAGGTTTTAAAAGATACCTCTTTACTAAAATCAAAACTCTTAATCCCTTTTAGCAAACCTATCATTCCTTCTTGAATTAAATCTTCTCTTTCTCCATCTATCAAATAATAATCTTTCGTATTCATATATATATATTTTTCATATTTTTTTAATAATATTTCAAAACTTTCATTATCTCCTGATTTAGCTTTTATTAAAGCTTCAACTTCAAATGAATCCATGATACCTCCTATTATCTTTAGTAAACAAATTTAGCTATTTCTGATAATAATATTCCCCCCGCAACTGAAACATTCAATGAATTTATTTTGCCATGCATTGGTATTTTTATTAAAATATCACAATTTTCTTTAACTTTTTTTCTTATTCCAAATCCTTCACTTCCTAAAATTAATATTGTTTTTTCTGGATATTTTTCTTGATTATAGTCTATAGTTCCGCTTCCTTCTGCTCCATATACCCAATAACCTATTTTTTTAAACTTTTCTAAAGCTTGAGATATATTTACAACTTTAATAATATCAACATACTCTATCGCCCCAGTTGAAGTTTTTACAACAGTTTCATTTATTTTCACAGAATTTCTTTCTGGAATTATTATTCCTGAAACACCAAATATTTCAGCGCTTCTTATTATTGCTCCAAAATTTCTAGGATCTTGAACTCCATCTAAAACTAATATTATATCCTTTTTTTTAGAAGCTATTTTCTCTATAAATTCTCCTAATTCCTTATAATAATCATAGGATGAAATATAAGCAACCACTCCTTGAGAATTGTCTACTTTTTTCTTTATATATTGAATCCTTATATTTCTTTTAGACGCTTTCATTTTTATTAGCTTAACTTTTTCTTCTTTTAATCCTTGAAATATCTCAATTTTTTCTATATTTTTTTCTTTATTTTCCAAAACTTCCATCACTGGGTTTAAACCTATTATCTTTTCCATATTTCTCCTTTAATTTATACTTCTTCTTTTATTCTTGAAATATCTCCACCTGTGAGCTTTAATTTTTCTTCTAAAGCTTCATAACCTCTATCAATATGATATATTCTATTTACTATGGTTTCTCCATCTGATTTCAAAGCTGCTAAAACAAGAGCTGCTCCTGCTCTAAGATCACTAGCCATTACTTTTGCTGCTGAAAATTCTTTTATCCCTTTTATTATTGCTATATTTTTCTCAACAGTTATATTTGCTCCCATTCTATTTAATTCCGGAACATGCATAAATCTATTTTCAAAAATAGTTTCTTTAATTTCACTATTTCCTTTCACCAGGCACATTAAAGTCATTAAAGGAGATTGTAAATCTGTTGGAAAACCAGGATAAGGCATTGTTGTTACTTTTGTCCCTTCCATATTTTCTAGTTTTGATTTAACTACAAATAACCCTTTTGAATCAAATTCATATTTTAAACCCATTTCAGTGAGTTTCATTAAAAAACTTTCTAAACATTCCGGCTCGACTCCCTCAACTTTAATTTTACCATTAAACATTATAGAAGCAATTATAAAAGTTCCTGCAACTATCCTGTCTGGCATAATTGAATAATCGCAAGGTTTTAATTTTTCAACACCTTCTATTTCTATTCTACCTGTACCTAACCCTGAAATTTTTGCCCCCATTTTATTCAAAAAATTACACAAATCATCTATTTCAGGTTCTCTCGCTACATTTTCTATTATAGTTATTCCTTTGGCTTTTACTGCTGCCATAATTATGTTTTCACTTGCTCCAACACTTGGGAAATCTAATATTATTTTATTTCCTTTCAGTTTTTTTTCTTTAATTTCAGCTTGAACATATCCATGATCTATTACTATCTCAGCTCCTAAAGCTTCAAATCCCTTTAAATGTAAATCTACAGGTCTTGCTCCTATCGCACATCCTCCTGGTAAAGATACCTTTGCCTTTCCACCATTTGATAACATTGGTCCCATCACTAAAAATGATGCTCTCATTTTCTTTACAAGTTCATAAGAAGCCTCTATATTTTTAATTCCATTATTAATTATTCTATATGAATTTTTATCTAGTTTTTCTACAATTAAGCCTAAACTTTCTAAAAGCTTTATTAATGTTCTTATATCCATAAGATTTGGAACGTTTTTTAATACATATACTCCTTGCTCTATTAAGGTTGCTATAAAAATTGGTAATGACGCATTTTTTGATCCCTCAACTTTTAGCACTCCTTTTATTTCTTTTCCTCCAATTATCTTAAAAGCTTCTACACTCATTCTTTTTTTTCTCCTTCTTCTTGACATATAGGACATTTTATTCCGAGTAATTTATCTACCATTTTAATTTCTGAAAAATTTTCTATATTTTCTGAATATTTTTTTTGTAATAAAGTAAAATGTTTTCTACAAATTTTTTTTCCTTCATATTTTGCATAAATAGGAGACAATCCTCTACTTAGATATTTGTCTTTTTTACTTTCTAAAATTATATTTTCTTTTTCATTATCTAATATTTCCTTGGAAACTAATACCATTCCTATTTCACTTGAAAAAGAAATCCCATCTACTAATCTGTAATTAAGTCCTATTTTCTCTGCATATTGAATGTATTCCTTTACTATTTTAAAATTAATTTGTCTACTTATCTTTAAAAGCTTCGCATCTTTTCTTTCCATTAATTTAAAAATATCTTTATTTATTTTGTCATTTAAGTCTTGCTTTTTTACAGCAATAATAATATTTTCTTTAAATTCTCCTAAATAATAATTTTTTTCTATTTGTAAATTTTGAAGTTTTACCCTTACTTTCTCTTTTTCATCAAATATATCCATTTAAGAACTTCCCTTCTCTTTATTGCTTTTTTACAACAATTATAACATAAATTGATTAACTTTAAAATAAAATTGGTCTCAATAAAAAAAAATGATATAATTTATATATAATCATTTTTTTTTTTATGTTTTAATAGTTTATTTTTTTTATCGTTAGGAGTTTTAATATGAATTCTTTTAATAGTGTGTATTTTCGTATATTTTTATTTTTATTTTTAACTGTTAATTCCTTTTGTGATAAGTTTAAAATTGATTTTGAGTTCGATATAGCTACCGGTTATATTTATTATGAAGAAAATAATCCGTTTTTTTTTAATGACTCTAAAGCTTCACTAAACCTTGAAAAGGGAAATTATACTTTCTTATTTTCTGATAAATATCAAAATTCTTTAAAAAAAAAGATTTTTATATCAAAAAATAAAAAGATTTTTATATCTTTTCTTAATAATAAAAAAATTAAAGGTAAAATTTTAGATGAAAATTTTAATCCTATTAAACTCTGTAATATAAAAATTAAAAATAAACTCACAAAACAAAAATCAAGTACAACTTCAGATGATTTTGGAAAATTTAATATTCCTTATACTGATGGAATTAATATTATCACTATAAATAAGATAGGATATTCCTCTAAAATTATAATGCAAGATTTTTCTAATCATGATTCTAATAATATTTACATCTTAAATAAAAACTTTTATCTTTTTTCTGGAATCGTTACCAATGATATATACCCTATTAATAATTTACCGATTTATCTTTTTTCTAAAAAAGGAAAACTTTTAAATAAAACTACTACAAATATAAATGGAGAATTCTTTCTTAATAATATTAATTCTAATACCTTTTATATTTTTATACCAGAAACAAAATTGTACAAAACATATAAATCATCTTTTTTTAATATAGATAAATCTATTGAAGAGTTTCGTATAAATATAAAAAAACGTTAATATTTATTAACGTTTTTCAAAAAATAAAAAAAACTACCATCTTAATAGTAGTTGCTCTATGGTGCGAAGAGAGGGACTTGAACCCTCACGTCGGAGACACTAGATCCTAAGTCTAGCGCGTCTGCCAATTCCGCCATCCTCGCATATTTATGGTGCGTCATACAGGATTTGAACCTGTGACAACACGATTAAAAGTCGTGTGCTCTACCAGCTGAGCTAATGACGCATATATATTGGGGTGACCGACGAGATTTGAACTCGCGACAACCAGTGCCACAAACTGGCGCTCTACCGACTGAACTACGGTCACCAAATGGCGTGTCTGAAGGGATTCGAACCCCTGACCCACGCCTTAGAAGGGCGTTGCTCTATCCAGCTGAGCTACAGACACATAAAAAAATGGAGCGGGAAACGAGGTTCGAACTCGCGACATTCAGCTTGGAAGGCTGACGCTCTACCAACTGAGCTATTCCCGCAAATGGTCGGAATAGCAAGATTCGAACTTGCGGCCCCTTGCTCCCAAGGCAAGTGCGCTACCGGACTGCGCTATATTCCGACGTCCTAAGACAAGAATAATAATATCATATTTAACACTTGTTGTCAACACTTTTTTTATTATTTTTTTAAATATACACTTTTATGATATTATGATAGAATAAATTAAGACTATTTTATAAGGAGGTTTATATGAAAAGTAAAAGAATTTCAATCGGTTTCCTTTTAGGAGCAATTTTGATTACAGGATGTACTAATGATTTTGTTAGACCTGAAGGTTCTACTTCATATACAAATTCTGGAGCAATGAGTGGAGCTATTGCTGGAGCTTTAGCAGGACAAGCAATAGGTCAAGATACCAAAGGTACTCTTATAGGAGCTGCTGCTGGAGCTTTATTAGGAACTGCTGTAGGGTCATCTATGCAACAACAAGAAAACGAATTCAGAAATGTATTATACAGTTCTGGAGTTGGTATTGTAAATACAGGTCGTTCTATTTTATTGACATTACCTGGAGGTTTAACTTTTCCTATTGATGGAGCAAAAATAAAACCTGAATTTACTAGGCAATTAAATTCTATAGCTTATGTCCTTAATAAATATCCAAATTCAAGAATTAAGATAACTGGTCACACCGATAATACTGGTTCTTATAACCATAATTTAAATCTTTCTGAACAAAGAGCTTATTCAGTTAGAAACTATTTAGTAAGACAAGGAGTCGGATCACAAAGAATCACTTCTTTAGGTATGGCTTCTGATCTTCCTGTCGCTTCTAACGCTTCTAAAGCTGGTAGGCAAGCTAACAGAAGGGTTACTATCGAAGTCATTTCAAGATAATCTAAACCAAAAAAAGAAGGGTCTATAATATTTGGTGTTGGTATTTGTAAAAAAATACTAGCACCTTTATTTTTTGCAAAAAAAATTGAGACAAATAAAAAAATCCATTACAATTAAGTTGCGAAAATAAAAGAAAGGATGTGATTTATTTGTCTCATAATTATTCTATCAGATCTTTGTTAAATTTAAAAGATAATAATATATTTTTTAAAAATAATTTTGTAAAGAATATTAATATTAAAGGAGTTACATCTAAAGTTTTTTTAGCTGAACTTACTTATTCTCCTGCGCATTGTGAATGTTGCGGTTTAATAATAACTCTATTATTAAATATGGGTTTAAAAATACTTTAATTAAACTTCCTATAATTTCTAATTACAACACTTATATTAAATTAAAAAAGCAAAGATTTCTTTGCAAAGAATGTGGAAAGACTTTTACTGCTAAGACTTCGCTAGTTAATAAACATTGCTTTATATCAAATCAAACTAAACTAGCTGTTGCTAATGAAGCTAAACTTAAAATTTTCAAGTCATCATATGCTAACTTCAATAAAGACATATATTAAATATTTACCTTATATTAAAAATAGTTTAACTTATCCTTTTTCTAATGGACCTATTGAAGGAATTAATAATAAAATAAAGGTTATTAATCGAATTGCCTTTGGATATCGTAGCTTTTATCACTTAAGAAATAGAATTTTAATTTATAGTAACTTAACAACAATAAAAATTCCTTCAGCATAAAGCTGAAGAAACAAAAATTATTATTTAATTTTTTTATTTTTCTCCACCAACACCAGTTGACAAAGAACCAAAAAGAAAAAGTTACTGTGAATTCACAGTAACTTTTTTATTATTTTCTTTGAAAACTATTTATTTGCATTAACTTTTTTTAATTCTTCTCCAAGTAAAGCTGCTATTTTATTAGCATCCCCAACTATTCCTAAGTCAGCAACATCAAATATTGCAGCTCCTTCATCTTTATTTATAGCAACAATATATTCAGATTCTTCCATTCCTGCAACGTGTTGAATCGCTCCTGAAATTCCACAAGCAAAATAAATATCAGGTCTTACTGTTTTTCCTGTTTGACCTACTTGTCTATCATGCTCTATATATCCAGCATCTACAGCTGCTCTTGAAGCTGAAACTGTTGCTCCTATTTCTTGAGCTACCGCTTCTAGATTTTTAAAGTTTTCAGCAGAACCAATTCCTCTTCCACCAGAAACTAATATCTTAGCTTCTGAAATATCAACTTTATTTTTAGCTTCTTTAACAACTTCTAAAACTTTAACTTTTAATTTAGATGTATCTAAAGCAAAATCAAATTTTTCAATTTCTCCTTTTCTAGCGTCATCTCTTTCTAATTTTTGCATAACTCCTGGTCTTACAGTTGACATTTGAGGTCTATGATTAGGAGAAATAATAGTCGCCATTAAGTTTCCACCAAATGCAGGTCTTGTCATTTCTAATCTTTTGAACTCATCATCAGATATTTCTAATTTTGTACAATCTGCAGTTAATCCACATACCATTCTTGAAGATACTCTAGGTGCTAAATCTCTTCCTAAAGTTGTAGCTCCAAATAGAACTATTTCTGGTTTTTTTGCATCTATTATTGCTTTGAAAGCTTGTGCATAAGCTTCTGTTCCGTATATTTTTAATTCTGGTTTATCAACAACTAATACCTTATCTGCACCGTAAGCTACTAATTCTTTTGCTAATCCTTCTATTTCTGATCCTATTAATGCTGCAGTAACAGGTACATTTAATTTTCCAGCTAATTCTTTTGCTTTTCCTATTAACTCTATCCCTACTTTTTGTAATTGCCCATCTCTTTGTTCAGCAAATACAACTATTCCTTTATAATCGCTTAAATTCATTATTCTATCTCCTTTTCTCAAGAATTTTTCTTCGTTTTTAACTATATAACGAATTTTTCTTTTAATTTTTCTACAATTAAGTTTACAGCTTGTTTTGTATCTAAGTCATTAAACACTTTCCCTGCTTGTTTAGCACCTTTTGTAAATGATTTTTTAACCTGTGTTGGAGAACCTTTTAATCCTAGTTTTTCTGCTTCAATTTTAACGTTTTCAGTTGTCCAAACTTCAACTTCCTTGTTAAAAGCATCAACTATGTTTCCAACTCTCATATATCTAGGTTGATTAGCTTCAGCTAATACTGTTACTAAAGCTGGTAATTCAGCTTCTAATAAATAGTATCCATCTTCAACTACTCTTTTCACTTTAATTGTTTTTGCATCTTCGTTATACTCTAATTCTTTTAAATAAGAGATTTGAGGTATTCCTAAATGTTCAGCTATTTGTGGTCCTACTTGAGCTGTATCTCCATCAATAGCTTGTCTTCCAGCTATTATTAAATCATAATCAATTTCTCTTAAAGCTGCTGCTAGAGCATTAGATGTTGCTAAAGTATCTGCTCCTGCAAATTTTCTATCTGTTAATAATATTGCTCTATCAACACCCATAGCATATGCTTCTCTTAAAATAGCATCTGCTTGAGGAGGTCCCATTGTAATTACTGTTACGTGAGCCCCATACATATCTTTTAATTTTAATGCTTCTTCTAGTCCACCTTTATCGTCTGGGTTCATTATACTAGGAACCCCATCTCTAATTAATGTTCCTTTTACTGGATCTAGTTTTATTTCTGTTGTATCTGGAACTTGTTTTATACAAACTACTATATTCATTTTCTATCCTCCAATATTTTTCAATATGTTCATTACCTTTTATTCTTATCTAAATAAGTTTCCTGCTATTACCATTCTTTGAACTTCTGAAGTTCCTTCATAGATTTCAGTTATTTTTGCGTCTCTCATCATTCTTTCAACTGGATATTCTCTTGTATATCCATATCCACCATGATATTGTACAGCCTTTGTTGTTACTTCCATAGCTGTTTCAGCTGCAAATAATTTAGCTCTTGCTGCATCTATGGAATAAGGTAATCCTGCACTCTCTTTCCATGCTGCTTTATAAACTAATAATCTTGAAGCTTCTACTTTTACTTCCATATCAGCGATTTGGAATTGAGTATTTTGGAATTTAGCTATAGCTCTTCCAAATTGTTTTCTTTCTTTAGTATAAGCTACAACTTCATCTAAAGCTCCTTGAGCTAAACCTAAAGCTTGAGATGCTATTCCTATTCTTCCTCCATCAAGAGTCATCATAGCAATTTTAAATCCTTTTCCTTCTTTTCCTAATAAGTTTTCATGTGGTAATCTAACATCTTCAAATATTAATTCACAAGTTGCAGATCCTTTTATTCCTAATTTTTTCTCCTTTTTACCAATAGAGAATCCTGGAGTTCCTTCTTCAATAATGAATGCAGAAATTCCTTTTAATCCTTTAGATTTATCTGTCATAGCAAAAATAACATATACATCTGCATACCCTGCATTTGTTATGAATATTTTTGAACCATTAATTATCCATTCGTTTGTTTCAGGGTCTAAATGAGCAGTTGTTTGTTGTCCTGCAGCATCTGTTCCTGCGTTTGGTTCTGTTAATCCGAATGCCCCTATCCATTCCCCTTTTGCCATTTTAGGAATGTATTTTTGTTTTTGTTCTTCTGTACCAAAGTGTAATATTGGCCATGTTCCTAATGATGTATGAGCTGATACTATAACTCCTGTTGTTCCACAAACTCTTGATAATTCTTCAACAGCCATAGAGTACATTAAGTTATCTCCACCTGCTCCTCCATATTCTTTTGGAACTGGTATTCCCATTATTCCAATTTCTGCCATTTTTTTAACAGTTTCAACTGGGAATCTTTCCTCTTCGTCTACTTCAGCAGCCAAAGGTTTTACTTCTTTTTCAGCAAATTCTCTTATCATTTGTCTGAAAAGTTCATGTGTTTTAGGTATATTGAATTCCATTCTCTCTAATCCTCCTATATTTTTTTGACTAAAAATCCTCAATAACTATTTTACTACATTTTAATCTATTAGTGCAACATTTTTTTGTAATCAAAACTTATCGATGATATATCACCGATAAGTTTTGAGATTTCAAATTTATTAATTTTTTAAAAACTTTCTATTTATCTCTTTTTAATATTACCGCTACAGACATTCCTCCACCAATACATAGAGTTGCTAAACCATAAGTAAGATCTCTTTTTTCCATTTCATATAAAAGAGTTACTAAGATTCTGTTTCCTGAGCATCCTACTGGATGCCCTAAAGCAATTGCTCCTCCATTTACATTAGTTCTTTCTAGCATCCATTCTTTAGTTACATCATGTTCTTCACACACTTCTCTTAAAACTCCTAAAGATTGAGATGCAAAAGCTTCGTTTAATTCAAATAATTCTATATCTTTAAGACTCATTTTAGCTTTTTTCAATACGTCTCTTATAGCTGCAACTGGTCCCATACCCATAATTGCTGGATCTACTCCACCTTGTCCAACTGCAAATACTTCTGCTTTTGGAGTTAAATTATTTTCTTTTAATGCTTCCTCAGATGCTAATAATACAGCTGAAGCTCCATCATTTAATCCAGATGCATTTCCTGCTGTAACAGTTCCATCCTTTTTAAATGCTGGTCTTAATTTTGCTAATTTTTCTAGTGTTGATTTTCTATTTGGATGCTCATCTCTAGCAAACATTTTTGTTTCTTTTCTATTTACCTTAACTTCTATTGGAACTATCTCATCATCAAATCTTCCAGAATCAACTGCTTTAATAGCTCTTCTTTGTGATTCATAAGCAAAAGCATCTTGCTCTTCTCTTGAAATGTTATATTTATCTACTATATTTTCAGCTGTTATACCCATGTGATAACCATGGAATGCATCAGTTAGTCCATCTGAAACCATATGGTCTATTAATTTTAAATCTCCCATTTTCACACCAGTTCTTGCTGATGCAGGTAATACAAATCCTGCTTGAGACATTGATTCAACTCCACCTGCTAAAATTAAATTTGATTGTCCACATTTAATTTCACAATAAGCTAAATAAACTGATTTTAATCCTGAACCACAAATCATGTTAATTGAGTATCCTGGTACTTCTTGAGGAACTCCAGCTTTTATTGAAGTTTGTCTTCCTATTCCTTGCTTATGACCTGCATGTAAAACATTTCCCATAACAACTTCATCAAGTTTTGCTGGATTTATTTTTGTTTCATCTATTATAGCTTTAACTATATGAGCCCCTAAATCTCCTGGTTGAACACCTTTAAGACTTCCTAGGAAACTTCCAATCGCTGTTCTTTTCGCTTCTACTAAATATACTTTTGACATTTTTTCCTCCTGAATTAACTTTATATTTAAATTATTTTTTCCAATTTCATTAAATAATTTTCTTTAAAAATTTATTTTTACAAAAACTACCTTTCAATTATATTGCATCTTCACTTTTTTTAAAAATATATTTTATATATATTTAAACTGTTTTGATTTAATTTTAATCTATATGCTCCTTTTGCGCTCATAGTTTAGACTGAAAATTTTCAACTTTAATAAAATAGGCTTGAACTTATCTTCAAGCCTATTTTTTTCAAATAATTACTTCGAATAATTATAGAAACCTTCTCCTGTTTTCATTCCTAACTTATGTCCACGAACCATTTTTCTTAACAATGGATGTGGTCTGTATTTTGTATCTCCCATTTCATTATATAGCACTTCCATTATCGCCAAACATACGTCAAGTCCTATTAAATCTCCTAAAGCTAATGGTCCAATAGGGTGATTACAACCTAACTTCATAGCTGCATCTATCCCTTCAACACTAGCTACTCCTTCTGCATAAATACCTATAGCTTCATTTACCATTGGTATTAATATCCTATTAACAACAAAACCTGGAGCTTCCTCAACCTGAACAGGAACTTTCCCTATTTCCTCTGATATTTCTTTTATCTTTTCAACTACTTCTTCCGGAGTATTTAATCCCGCTATAACTTCCACTAATTTCATTACTGGTACAGGGTTGAAAAAATGCATCCCTATTACAGGTCTTCTTAGTCCAGATCCTATCTCAGTTATAGATAATGATGATGTATTAGTTGCGAAAATTGTTTCTTCTTTACAAATTTCATCTAACTCTCTAAAAGTTTGTTTTTTTATCTCCATATTTTCAATAGCTGCTTCTATAACTAAATCACATTCTTTACAGATTTCTTTTGTTCCAGTTGTTATTCTTTCTAAGATATTATTAGCGTCAGAAGCTTCCATTTTCCCTTTAGAAACTTTTCTCTCTAATCCTTTTGCTATCTTAGCTTTTCCTTTTGCTGCAAACTCTTCATTAATGTCACATAGCATAACCTCATATCCATTAGTTTGTGCAAATGTTTGTGCAATCCCTGAACCCATTGTTCCTGCTCCAATAACACCTATCTTCATTTCAAATCCTCCTAATTTATTTTTATTAACTATTTATTTATAAATCCTTCTACTTTTTTCTTTTCTAAAAAAGCTTTCATTCCATTTTTCTGGTCTTGAGTCTCAAAACAACTTCCAAATAATTTTTCTTCTACAATAATAGCTTCATCCATATTTAAAGAAATTCCTTCATTTATAGCTTTTTTGCAAGCTCTTACAGCTATTGGTGCATTCCTATATATTTTTTTAGCTATTTTTTTAGCTTCATTTATCAATTCTTCACTTGAACAAACTTTATTTACTAATCCTATTCTAAAAGCTTCCTCCGCTTTTATATTAGAAGCTGTATAAATCATTTCCTTAGCTTTTCCTATTCCTATTGTTCTAGCTAATCTTTGAGTCCCTCCAAATCCAGGAGTTATACCTAAGCCAACCTCCGGTTGACCAAACAAAGCGTTTTCTGAACATATTCTAATATCACAGCTCAAAGAAAGTTCACAACCTCCCCCTAGAGCAAACCCATTTACTGCCGCTATAACGGGCACCTGAAATGTTTCTAATTTTCTAAAAACATCATTTCCCATCTTACCAAAAACTTCCCCTTCTGATTTTGTTAATTTACTCATCTCAGAAATATCCGCTCCTGCAACAAAAGATTTAGAACCACTCCCTGTTAAAATAAGAGCTCTTGTCTTTTCTAAATCAACATCGTCAAGAACTTTATTTAGCATTTCTAAAACATCAGTATTTAAAGCATTCAAGGCTTTAGGACGATTAATAGTAATCACCCCGATAAAACCATCTTGTTCATATTTAACAAATTCCATAAGATTTCCTCCTTAATGTACTAATGAATTTGATAACTTTTTCATCATTTTCAAGATAAATTTTTGCTTTTAGTTTTACACAAATTTTTTTAGGTTATCTCTTTTTCAAAATATAACTAATTATATTGCAAATTTGACCATTTTAAAAATATATTTTATATATATGTTACCCTAATTTTCAAATTTTTTGCTTTTTAGATCTTTTGTTTATCATTGCTCCAATAAACTTTCAAATAAAAGATTCTCTTGATAACGAGTAAATTTGTCTGAGCTTTTATGAATCATTTCTCTTAAAAAAACTTAAATTTTCAGTCTGTTTTTATAAATTTTTTATCGTGCTCTCTTTTATGCTACTAGATATTTTTTAAATAATTATTTTCTTTGACTTTTAATATTAACTCCTCAAGTATCAATTATATGCTAATCAGTTATAAATATCAAGACCACTCACAATTTAAATTTTATTTTTCAGCATTTTTTATTTATAACTACCGAAATTAATAAAGATAACCTCAAAACCATTATAACATTTTAATGATTAGCTAAAAAAAGAAAGCTTTCTCTTTCTTTTTTTAGATTAAGCTTTCTTTTTTTGTTTTTTATTTAATATCAAAACGCAATAACTTTTTATTCCTTCTTCTCTTCCTGTAAATCCTAAGTTTTCTTCTGTTGTTGCTTTAACACTTATATTTGATATCTCTGTCTTTAAAATTTCTGAAATATTTTTTCTCATTTCTTTTAAATAATTCTTTAATTTAGGTTTTTGAGTCACAATTATGGAATCCAAATTTCCTATCTCATATCCTTCTATATCCATAATATTTTTAACTTTTTTTAATAAAATTTTACTATCTATATTTAAATATTCTTTATTATTATCTGGAAAGTGTTGGCCTATATCCCCCAAAGCTAATGCTCCTAATATCGCATCTATAATTGCATGCAACAAAACATCTGCATCTGAATGTCCTAGCAATCCAACCTTATAAGGAATCTCTACTCCACCTAAAATAAGTTTTCTCCCTTCTTTAAATCTATGTACATCATAACCATTTCCTATTCTAATCATAACTATTCAACTTCTTTTCCATAAATTTCATCATAAAAATCTATTATTTGTTCTTTTGTCGCTGTAGATGTTCCTATTTTCCCAACAACTATTCCTGCTGCTGTATTTGCAATCTTGGCAGCCTCCTCCCAAGAAGCTCCTGCTGCTTTTGATAGTGTATAAACTGAAATTACTGTATCTCCAGCTCCTGTAACATCAAAAACTTCTTTCGCAAAAGTAGGAATATTTGTTACACCATTATCATCATATAAACTAACTCCTTCTTCGCTTCTAGTTATTAATAAATTTTCTAATTTTAACATGTCTCTTATATCTGTTCCAACCTCATTGATATCCATATTTTCAGAATTTTTTAGACATAAAAAAGCTTCCTTTTTATTAGGAGTCATTGAAGACGCCCCTACATAATTTTTTATATTTGAAGGCTTTGGATCAACGGTTATTATTTTATTGTTTTGTTTTGCTAATTTTATTATTTCTCGAGATAATCTAGGAGTTAATACACCCTTATTATAATCAGATAATATTATTGCATCTATATTATTAATATTATTTCTTATATTTTCTAGTATTGCTTCTTCTAATAAATCATCTATATTTGTAGGATCTTCCCAATCGATTCTTAATAATTGTTGATTTCCTCCTAAAATTCTTCTTTTTACAATAGTCGGCCTTTCTTCACTTTTTATAATCCCAGAAATTTCTACTCCTATTTTTTTCATAGATCTTAATAATTTATCTCCATCTATATCATCGCCTACCATACCATAGCAATATGTCTTTACTCCCAAAGTAGATAAATTATTTATTACGTTTCCAGCACCACCTAATACAAACTTTTCTTTCTTTATTAATACTACCGGAACTGGAGCCTCCGGCGAAACTCTTTCAACTGTTCCTATTAAATAATCATCTAACATTATATCCCCAACAACAGCAATTTTTAGTTTATTAAAATTAGAAAGTATTGTCTTGAATCTGTTTTTATTCATAAACTCCTCCAATTAATATTTATATCTAACATTTTACTAAGAATTTTAAATAATATCAATACTAATTCTGATTTTTAATTATATCTACTTTAAGTTTTATATATAAATCAACTTTTTCTCTTTTATTAGCCTTATATTTAAATAAATTTCCCGCAACTGGAATTGATGATAAGCCTGGAACTTTGCTTATCTCTTTTTTTAAAATATCTTTTTTTAATCCTCCTATTAAAATTTCATTTCCATCTTTTATCTTTAGAGTAGTTTTTAATACTCTTGAAATTTTAGATCCTCCATTAAATTTAGTGGTTTCTTTTTGTGAACTAGATTCTTCTATATTGGTTACCTTAAAATCACTTGCTTCTAATTCTAATTTTAAATTAATTAATTCATTGTTCATAATTTCAGGAACAACCTTTAGAACTATTCCAGCTTCCTTAAATATTGGAGTATAAGTTGTTTTATCATTTTCATTCTCCTCTTTTTCTTCTCCAACTATTTTTTCTTCAGTTATTTTAATTTCTCCTTCTGCACCATTAACAGTAACTATACTAGGAATTGAAGTTATCTTCAAATCTTGTGTTGCTTCCAATAAATCTAAGCTGAATTTTAAAAATTCTTTATCATTTTTAAAAGGTTTCAGTAGACTCCCTACAGTTGAATATACTTCACCTATTCCTACTATTCCACTATTTTTTAATATATTTATATTGTCTTGTTGATTAGAAGTTTCATTATAAGACCAAGAAAAACCTAACTTATCAAATAAATTCTCTGTTATATCTATTATTTCTACTGTTATTCTTACTTGTTTATTATTATTATCAATACTATCTAAATATTTTTTTATCTCATTTACCTGTTCTTTTTCTCCACTTAAATAAACTATATTTTCTTTTAAATTTTCACTAAAATTAACCATATTTTTTTTACTTTGTAATAATGTTCCTATATTTATTTCCTTTAAGTTATTTATTTTCACTTTTTCTATTATAAAATTATCCTTTTTTTTATAGATTTCTCTGTCTTTTAAATCTTTTTGTTGCATTGAAACCTCTATTAAGTTATCTTTTTTATTTACTTCTAATAATTCTCCTTCAGTTATATATCCTGCTTTTTTTAAAGAAATAAAATAAACTCCATATGGTATATTCTCCAATATGAATTTTCCATTATTATCTGAAAAATATCTTTTAGAATTTTCTCCTATTATCTTAATTTCTACCCCTTGTAAATTATTTTTGTATTTTTGATTATATACATTTCCTATTACTATCCCTTTATCTGAATCTTTTGTATTCTTCGTTGTTACATAAATATATTTTTCCTTCTCTTCTATCTTATATTCATTAATTTTACAGCATTCTTGTAAAACATTATAGATACTTTTTTCCCCTTTACTCATCTTTATATGATCTTTTTGAATCTTCTCATTTGGTGTAATTAATATATCAGATTTAGAAGTAAGATCCATACACAATTCCTCGATTGTTCTATTTTGAATCTTGTTTAAATATTTTATTTTCTTAGTTTTTTCTATTAATCCTACATTTGCAAAAAGTTCTTGAACAACTAATAAATATAATATAATTTTTATTATCTTCATTTTTTTTCTCCTATTTTCTATAAAAATATCCTTCTAAATTTATGGTTGCTATTAGACTACTTTCGTTATTTTCTATATAAAAATTTCCATCACTAAGAAAAATATTTTTTTCTTTTTCTAATTGATTTAAAAAACTTATAAAATTATACAATTTTCCCTCTAAATTATACGAACCTATTATCCTATTTCTATTTACTTTTAGTCTACCCATATAGATAATTTTTAAATTATTTTTTAAAATACAATTATTTATATAATTAGAATAGTCACCTACTTTCTTAAATTTTTTAACTTTTATTTTTTTGTTTTCTAAAATTTCTTTTTTATTAAATAAAAAATTTTTCTTTTTTAACAAATTTACATTATTTGATTTTAAACTTTTATTTTTTTTTAATAATATATTTTTTTCTTTTTCTAATTTTAAAACTGTAAATGTTGGATTTATAATCATCCCATAAATAATGGTCATGAAAAATATAATTGTCATTTTTTTATTGTTTTTCATCAAATTACCTCTATTTCTAAACAAAAAATATATTTATTCTCTTTTTTTTCTATATAATCATACTTTAATGATTTTACATTCTTATCTGATTCTATTTTTTCCATAAATTTGAATAATTTTTTTTCATCCATTACATAACCTTCTAGTTTTATTTTAATATTATAAATATTATATTTTGTAATAATAATATCTCTATTTATATAGCTCAACACCAAAAAAAAGTTTCTTTTTATATTATTCTTTATGCTTTTAATCTCTTTTGTTTTATTAACATTTTTGTTCTTAGAATTTTTTTTGTTTATTTGATTTTTTAATTGGTAATTTTCATTTTTTATAATACAATTCTGTTCTTTTATATTTTTTATTATATTGAATAGCTTGTTTTCAAAAATTTTTATCCCTAAAAAAACAATAATAATAATCATGCAACTCAAAATTAAATTAAAATTTATCCTTTTTATTTGATTTAATATCAAATCATAATCATCAATTTTATTTTTTAAGTCTATATCTATATATATTCCTTTAACTGAAATTCTATTTTTTATAAAGATTTCAATTATTTTTTCCATAAAGTCCCTCTCAAAAATATAAATAATATATTTTTGATTTAATTTATAAGTTTCAATAAACAAATCATCTGTTTCTTTTTTTAAATTTTCCATACATAATTCTTGAATATAGTTTTCTATTTTAAAAACCTCTTCTTCTAAAATCTCTTTTTTTATGTACGCTCCTTCTTCAAAGCAGATTATAATTTCTTTTTTCACTATATATTTTTTTATTTTATTATATATTTTTTGATGATCTAATTTATTTAAATAAAACTTAAATATTATTTGTTTATTATTGTTATATATTTTTAAATCACTTTTAGAAAAAACTATATATATTATTTGTTTATTATTTTTCAACATATATTGCCCCTATTCTAGATTTTGAATTTTTTATGATACTTAAATCTTCATCATAAAAATAACTATTATTTATAATTATTTTTACTTTTATTCCTTTTAATTGTTTTTCTCCAATTAGCATACTATCATATTTTTTGATAAAAACTATTTTAATTTCATTGCTTTTATTATAGTCTGAGTAATTTTTTATTAAAGATTTATAATTTTTTTTATTATTTTTATTTAAATCATAAATTATTTTATTTTTTTTTATTATTTTAAAAATCTTATATCCTGTATCTGTTTTTTCATTTTCATTTTTAATTATATTCTTATTCCAAATCAATTCATTTTTTCTATATACTATATATTTTATACCTCCTTTGACTTCAATATATTTTTCATATTCTCTTTTGATAATCTCATTGCTATTTTTATTTTTATCTTTTAAAAGAATATTACATTTTTCATACTCTTTTTTTAAAAGGAAAGAAGTTACTACTGATAAATAACTTAACAAAAGTAATAAATATAATGTTAAAATTAAGGTATTTCCTTTTATTTTATTTTTTAAAAAATACATAATCTATCCTTTCATTCTTAATTTTAGTTTTTACAAAAATTAAGTTATCTTCATTAGTAAATTCTCCCCAAATATTATCTATATAAGTCTCCCTTTTTCTAGAATTTTCCTTTATTTCTAATTTTAAATCACGTGTAAAAATATATTCTTTGATATCATCATTTTTTTTAAGTAATAGTCTTTTTTTCCCTTCAACCTTTAATGAACTTGCTTCGTTAATATCCTTTTTTAAAACCTCTAATTCTCTATAATAATTTCTACTATAAGTAGTTAAATCTAAAGATTTTTTATCTAAATAAACTGTTGCTAGTATCAATTTAAAGACACAGTAAGAAAAGATACAAAAAATATTTAATGAAATCATTGCCTCTAATAAAAAAAACCTTTTTTATTCATTTTAATCACTCCAATATAAATTTTTCTTGTTTTTTATCTAAATTTATTTTTATATATTTAATTTTCCCTATCTCTATCTTATCTAAACTTGCTTTTTCTTCAATAATTTTTACTCCTTTTATTTTAAAATATTTAAATGTTCCTAAATAATAAAAATTTTTATTTGTCTTTATAAAATATTCTTTTCCTTTTGTTTTTAATTCATAATTACCTATTCTTTTATTAAAAAATAAATCCCTTCTCAAAATATTTTGTAAATTATTTTCCAATATTGCTAATTCATATCTATACTCTATTCTTTTTATAACTTTAAAATTAAAGTTAAATAATAACAAAAAATCTAATATAATTATAAAAATTAAAAGCAAAGATATTACTAATTCAATAATATTTCCTTTAGTTTTCACTTTGTTACCTCTAAAACTTCTAAAACAAATAAAGCTAAACAAACAATTGGAGCAAAAGGTATTTGTACACCTCTTATTTCTTTTTTCTTTACAATTTTTAAAATAACATAACATAAAACAATTCCCACTAAACAAATAATATTATAATAATAAACCACTGCAAATAATGAACTATATCCTATATAAAATCCTATCGAACTTAGTAATTTAACATCTCCAAAACCTATTAATTCTTTTCCCACTATATTGCTAACATAACCATATATAACTAAAAGGATTATTGGATAGACCCCAAAACCTATGATTGAATTTTCAAAACTATAATTAAAAAAAAATATTTTTATTCCTTTTAATAATAAAATAAATAAATTTAAAGCATCTGGTATTTCGCATGATTTGTAATCTGTATAACTAATAAGTAATAAATTTATTATAAAAAATAAATCTATAATTTTTTCCATATTATAACTCCTCCCATTTATAATTATTAATTGTATAATCTCCCATTTCCGTATCTTTCTCTATCCAAATATTAATTCCGTCTGAACTATCTTCTTCACCTTTAAAAGTATATTTTATATTTCCTCCTAATTTTATTTGTCCATTTTTTTCTTTTCTACTTCCTCCTACTACTTCTTTTACATCATTATTCTCATTTGAAGTTTCTAATTTATTTATATTTCCAGAAAAATAAATTTTTATTTTTTCTAAATCAGAGTCTGTTAAGTAATCTTTTATTTGTCCATTTTCCTCTCCTAATGGTTGTCCTTCATCTAAATAATACATTTGAGAAGCTGTTCTCAACATTGATAAATCTGATATTACTTTTGTATCTTTTGCCTTTGCTAAATAAATTGATATTTTAGGAGTCATAATACTTGACATTATACCAATTATTGCTATTACTACTAACGTTTCAACTAAAGAAAACCCTTCATTTTTCATCTTTTTTCTCCTTTTTTTAATTTTTCAAATAAAATAATACCAAAATATAATTTTTATACTTCATAAAAATTCTGTTTTTATATTAATCACCTTCTTTGCTAGATACTGTCTATTATCTTTAATAGCGGAAAATAAATTCCTTTAAAAATAAAAAAAATTACTATTCCTATTATTATTATTGTAAAAGGTTCTAGTAATTTTATAATTATCTCTATTTTATTTTCTCTATCTTTTTTATTATTGTTATATATTATTTCTAAGCTTTTGACTAATTCTCCAGATTTTTCGCCTAATCGGATAAATTCTAAATCTTTTTTATTAAAAAATTCACTTTTTCTAAAAGAAACTTCAATATTTTTTCCTTCTTCAAAATTAACTAAAATATTTTTTAATCCTTTTTTTCTATTTTTATTTAATTCTTCCTTTTCTAGAATTTTAATAGCATAGACTAAATTTATATCTGATTTTAATAATATTATTAATGATTCTAATAAATTTAATTTATATAAGCCCATTAAATAATTTTTAATTTTTTTTGATTTAAATATATAGTTTAAAATTTTTTCTTTTATTTTAATATTCTTTATTATAAAAATAACTATCGAAAATATTATTCCTAAATAAATAAAGTTGTTTGAAAACCATATTATTCCTCTTGTTGTTTTTGATACCTCTATATTCATTTCTTTTAATATAATTACAAAATTAGGTAAAAGAAATTTACCTAAAAATATTAAAATTAAAAATATAAAAAACAATAATATTTCTGGATAAACTAGTATTTTTTTTACTTCTCTTCTTAATTTAATCCTAGTTTTTAATCTGTTTTCTATTATTGAAAATGATTTTAATAGATCTCCAGATTCTTCTCCTATTTTTAAAATAATAAAATCTATTTCTTTTAAATTTAAACCACTATTTTTGAAAATAAAATCTATTTTTTCACCATTTCTTAAATAATATTTTATTTTTCTTATATAATTTTTCATCTTTTTGTAATCAGAAAAATAATTAATAGCATCATAAAATTGATAACCACTTTCTATAAAAATTCTTAGTTTAATAAAAAAATTTAAAAGTTCAGTATCTTTAAGATCTTCTTTTTTTATTATAAACGTTTTTATTATAAATAATTTATTTCTTTTCAATGCTTTTTCTAATTGTTTATTAGATGTTTCGTAATTAAAGATAATTTTCTTTTTTCCTTCTTTATTTATAACAAAAGACATATATTTTTTCATTTAAATCACTCTCAACAATTCATCCAAAGATATTTTTCCTTCTAAAACTAATCTTACCCCATCATTAATTAAAGAATTTATTTTAAAAGCCTCTTTTATATTATCTATCTTAATTTTATCTAAAGATAGATTTTGCTTTTTTAATAAAAATTCTACCAAAGGTATTCTCCCAATATAACCTTTAAAATTACATTTTTCACATCCCTGTGATTTTTTATATATTGTTTTATCTTTTAAATCTTTTGTAGTTAAGTTTAAATCTTTTAATTTTTCCAAATAATCATTATCAATAATCTTACAATAAGGGCATAGTTGCCGTAAAAGATGTTGACTTAAAATCCCTGTAATTCCTTCTAATAAAAGTTTAATATCTACTCCTAAATCTTGTAGTCTTTTTAAAGAACTTATACTATTTTTACTATGAATTGTTGATAAAATTAAATGTCCTGTTAAAGAAGCTGTTAAAGCAACTGATGCTGTAGTTTTATCTCTTATCTCTCCTATTACTATTATGTCCGAGTCTTGCCTTAATATAATTTTTAACAATTCTGAAAAATTTAATCCTAGGTCTTCATTGCATTGAATTTGGTTGATTCCCTCAATTAAATATTCCACAGGATCTTCAATTGTTGTAATATTCTTAGTTTTAGTATTTATTTCATTTAAAATTGAATAAAGAGTTGTTGTTTTTCCTTCTCCCATAGGTCCTGCTATCAATATCATTCCTGATTTTTTTTTTAATATTTTAAAACAATTATTACAAATATTTTTATTTATTCCTAGTTCTAATAAAGATTTAATCACTTGATTTCTTTTTAAAACTCTTATTGAAATCTTTTCTCCAAAATAAGTAGGAATTATTGAAACTCTAAAATCATAATTAATTTTCTTATATTTACCATTAAATCTTCCACTCTGAGGAATTCTTTTCTCAGCTATATTTAATCCACAAATAATTTTTACTCTTGATAATAATGGATTGTATTTTTCTAAGTTATATTTTCCTAATTCTAATAAATCACCATCTTCCCTTACCCTTATTCTAAATTCTTTTTCTCCCGGTTCTATGTGAATATCACTTACTTCCATCTCAATAGCTTGTTGAAAAATTTTATTAAGAAACAAATCTATATATGATCTATTTTCTAACAAATTTTTTTGATAATCTAAAATATCTAATTCTTTTTTTTCTTTATTAATAGTCATTTATTTTAACCCATCTCTCTTTCATTATCTTTTCATCATCATAATTATATAATATCCATTTTGAGTCCATATTTTCTGGAAATAAAGACTTGTAGATGTTTATTTTTAAAATTTTATTTTTTCTAAACAAATAAAAAGAAACTCTATATTTTGATTTTTTTTTATTGAATATATAAATTGAAAATGCTTTACTAGTATTTGAATTTATAGTTGAATTAAAAATAAATTTTTTAACATATCTCCCATCATAAGGAATTTTATAATCCAATATTTTAGGCAATCTTATTTTTTCTATAATTCTTTCATTACCCACTTGATAGATTAGTATACTTTTACTTTCCGTTTGAAATATAAATTTATACTCTTCTCTTTTAAAAGATTTAGTGCAATATTTATCAATAATATTAACTATTTTTATTATGGCTTCTTTTTCTTTGATTCTTTCATTTGTTTTTTTTAGTTTAAATAAAGTAAAGAAAAGAATAATCGATAAAATAATAAGATATATAAAATATTCAATTAATAAAAATCCTTTTATTTTTTTCAAATCAAGTCCTCCATGTCTCTAAATTTTATTCTATCACTAATTCCCATATTTTTAAACTCTTTTTTTTATATATATAAAAAAAAGTAAGGATAAATAAATTTTATTTATCCTTACTTTTTCAATTTTCCAAAAAATAAAAAAAAGATTGGCAAGTTCTTATCCTCCCAGAGGGCTGCCCCCCAAGTACTTTCAGCGTTTATGAGCTTAACTTCTAGGTTCGGTATGTTACTAGGTGTACCCTCATAGCTATTCTTGCCAATCATTATTAATTTTTTTTCAT